>JAGLSB010000589.1 GCA_023135955.1 Bacteroidales bacterium
AGCCCATGGCAACGCCATGGGTAAACGTAATGAGAATGTATTTTCGCCCTGAAAGGGCAATTTACTTCAGCCCGGAATATATTTACCAGCAACCTCCCGATAGCTATCGGGAAACCAGTATCCAGCAACCACTTACCCTTCTTCCCCCACCGCAATTAACCTACTGGCAGTTCGAAAAATAATTACATCCTCTGAAATACCCGGAGTAACCAGAGAAGATTCTTCAAGGGGAATTTTTTTCAGTATTTCAAACTCCCTTCCTGCCTTGACAATAAAAACAATTCCCTTTTCTGAGACAAGATATAATTTTCCGTCAGAGGCAATGGGAGAGGCAATGAAACTTGATGGATTAACAGTTTCACTATAGATTTGATCTCCAGTTCTTGCATCATAGCAAGTAAGACTTCCGTTCCATTTAAGCTTATAGAGGAGGCTATCGTATACTAGTACCGTTGACATATAAGATCCTCCACGATCATAGAACCATGCAAAATCAGATCCTGGTATAGAATCGCTTTCAGGATATGGGATTTCCCCAACAGCATTATTATTTATAGCCATTAAAGGGGCGTGACGGCCGTGTGCACTACTGAAAAAGAGCAAGTCTTTCCAAATAACCGGGGTAGGAATTTGAATATCTCCACCACCAGACATTTTCCATATCTCTTCTCCTGAATCAAGGTCATACGCTCCCCTATGCTGATAACCATTCACTACAACCCGGGCTTCATTATTTTCAAAATAAATATTTGGAGTACACCAACCGGAAATTTCATCTCTCTCCTTTCTCCATTGTGTCTCGCCTGTGAAGAGATCCAAAACAGTGACGAAGGAAGTATTAAGTGCATCTGCCTGAAGGATGATCTTATCCTTGAAAATGACTGGAGAACTGCAGAATTCCCATTCGGCCGACTCTACAACATTCCATGCAGACATTATAAGTCCGAAATCGCGTTCCCACAATAATTCACCTTTCACATCATAACAATACAGTCCTTCAGAGCCAAGAAATACTACCACATGATAACCGTCTGTTGCCACTGTAGTATTGGCATGTGAAGATTTAGGATGACGCTTTACACTAGGTATGCCTTGATGAAGAACCTGCTCCCATTCAATTTCCCCACTGTTCTTATCAATGCAATATAGTTTCCAGATATGATTAGAAGAGTCTGCCACTGGTGTAATATCGCCATAACGTCCAGTACGGTATCCTTCAGAGTCCTCTTCGCTGATAGCGGTTGTGATAAATACCAGATCATCCCAAATAACAGGACATGAAAGGCCAAGTCCGGGTATCTCGGTGTTCCATCTTACATTATGCGAAGTTTCCACATTAAAGCTATCGGGAAGATTGGTGTTATTTAAATAGCCACTGGCATAATATCCCCGATAAGAAGGCCACTGTTTGTTACTCTCAATGGAGGCGAAGAGAGTGTTTTCAGAATCGACACCAACAGCCAGTAATTCAGGAACTTTCTTTGATTGATTACAAGAACATAGCATAGTTAAAAGCAGGGGGATAAGAAATCTGTGTGTTTTCATCATGGGGTAGTTTTAATTTAGACACTAATTTATAATATCATTCCATCTTCTGTGAATTCTGTCTGGCGCATATTCTCCAAACTTTTGTTTTTTCCAAGCACTTGTAAAAAGCATTTTTCACTAAAATATTTAATATTATTCAGAACTCTATAAAGCATCCTGAAGCGCAAGAAATAATCCACGATAATACTTCAATAACCTTACAGGATCATCATTTCCTGAAATTTCCGCATTACAGTAGCCCGTAAAATTATTTTCTGAAAGCAGGCGGAACAGCTGTCTGTATGGGTAATCAGGGTTCCATAACTCATGTGTATGCAGACTTCGGATTCTATCTTTAACCAGGTTGAAGTTGTGTTCCAGGCCTTCCCCTTCAATGTCATTGTCGTTACAGTTCCAGTTTACATATACATGAGGACTTTGAGAATAGTCGATAATTTTCTTAATGACAGAAATCCGGTTCGTGCCCTTTCCATGAACACATACTCTAATTTCAACACCAGTATTATATGCAAATTCCCCTACTTCAGCGAGAGCTTTTCCTATTTGCTCCATGGTTTGTTCTTCCGACACTTCCGGTGGAAATTCATTTGGAAATACTCTAAAACCAATTGCTCCAACATCACGAGCTAAAAGAGTATATTCTTTGGTTCCTTCAATACTTTTTTTCAGCTCTGCAGGATCTGTATAGTGATATTTAAATGCACTCGCAAGACTTATAGCTTCAAGAGGGGAATCTTCAAAACGTTTTTTGACTTCCGCGCGCTCTGCCGCACTCATTGTCACTTCAATACCATGTCCATGAGTTGTACGCAATTCAACGGATTGGAATTCTGCTTCTGTCAGATTTTTAATTACGGTTTCAATATCCCATTCTTTTGCAATATTATAGGTCATTACCCCCAGTTTCAAAGGGTTTTCATTCAGTTTAAAAGAATGGTTATCATGCTCCGAATCTTTATCAGAAGCAGCATTAACACATCCCGGTATTGCAACAGCAGTACTTGATAATGCAGCGGTTTTAAGAAAGTTCCTTCTCGAAAAATTATTTTTCATAGTTTCTTCAATTAGATTTAGACAATTAAATTTTTTGGCTATTTACTTCTATTTCAACCTTAAGAAAAAAGATTAATTTTATAAGATTAAGGTGAAAAATTTAACATTATTCACAATTAACAGAAATCAAATTATTAAATAATAATCTAAAACTATGAGATTAATTATTAAAACCCTATTGTCAACATCAATTTTTGCATTAATTAGCTTATCAACAAATGCTAAACCTAGCGATTTTGAAATAATAAAAGAAAGAGTAGTTTCTGAATTAATGAAATCAAGTATTGATGATGGCAGGGTAAAAACAATAATTGACAAGCTGACTCTTTTGGATATTCAAATGCACTGACCCTGATCAGCAGATAATATATTAGCTAATATCACAAATAATTAGTATATTTGGATAATATATTATCTATTATGAGCAAATATAGTATTCAAAAATCACCTTCTGAATTCTTAAAGGAATTAGCATTTAAGCATCGAAGCCTTCGGAATAGTCATAGACTTTCTCAGGCCGAACTTGCTGAACGCTCAGGTGTATCTCATGGCTCCTTGAAACGCTTCGAAGGAACCGGTAAAATCTCACTGGAATCATTTTTAAAACTTTTATTGATTCTCGGAAGGTTAGACGAGATAGAAAACCTTCTCCTGCCGGAAGAAAACATTAAAGATATTGAGAAATTGTTTAGTGATAAAACAAGGAAATAATGGCCATAGTAGAAAAATTATTGGTATCCTTAGATTTTGGGAATAATAAAATTGAAGTTGGCGAGCTGGCTATCTCCAAGAGTAATATTTATTTTAAATACTACCCAGACTTCATAAATCTCGGCATCGAAATATCTCCATTTAAGATGCCATTGTCAACCAGCATTCTTTCCGCTGAATCTGAACCATTCGATAGTTTGTTTGGGGTATTTAACGATTCTTTACCTGATGGGTGGGGCCGCTTATTATTAGATCGAAAACTGAACTCTGAAACTATCAATATTTCAACCATCACACCTTTAGACAGGCTGGCATATGTAGGTTTAAACGGTATGGGTGCTCTATGCTACCAACCTGAAATAAAATCAGAAAATGAGAATTTAGTGCTCGAATTGGATAATATCGCAAATGAAATGAAACGCGTTTTGGACGGTTTTGATACTGACATTTTAGATAAACTCTATCAACTTGGAGGTTCTTCAGGCGGAGCAAGACCGAAAATCTTTATCGGCTTTAACCCTAAGACCCAACATATTATTCAGGGTACAGACAGAATGCCAAAGGGCTATGAGCACTGGATAATAAAATTTCCTTCTTCAACAGATTCTTCGGATATAGCCAATATTGAATATGCCTACTACAAAATGGCTCTTGATGCCGGAATAGAAATGAATACATGCAAACTCTTTATAGGTAAATCCGGAAGAATGTATTTTGGCACAAAACGTTTTGACCGAATTGGAAATGACCGATTACATATGCATTCAGCTAGTGGTTTAATGCATGATAATTTCAGGCTAAGTACTATGGATTATGGGCATTTAATGGACTGTGCATTTAGACTCGAAAATCACATATATGCTTATGATAAAATTTTTCGTCTTGCTTCATTTAATGTCTTTGCACATAATCGTGACGATCATAGCAAAAACTTCTCCTTTTTAATGAATAATAATGGTGTTTGGATATTTGCGCCTGCATATGATTTAACATTTTCATATTCGTCTCATGGCCATCACAGCACAATGATATCCGGGGAAAGTAAAACCCCCGGAACAAACCACCTGATTGAGCTTGCCGAATATTTTGGAATGTCAAAAGCAGCAAATATTATTGAGCAAGTTAAAGCCATTGTGTCAAAATGGAAAGAATACGCTGCTGATGATGGTGTAAGTAAAATCTCCAGCAATAGAATAGAAAGTGTTTTACAGACTGTTCACTAGTTTTTGTCTGAAAGCACAAATTTATTTTATTCTCGACCACGGTCACGCTTTACATCAGAATCCTGATCCCGACTTCCACCCGGACGTTGTTGCCGTCTTTCTTCCATCATTTCATTGTATTTCTTCATCTGATCATCAGTGAGAATTTTGGCATATTCTTCATCTCTGAGTTTAATTTGTCCCTGCATATATTTACGCATTGCATCACGGTCGCCTATGTATTGCTCCCTTTCTTTCTGGGTTTTTTTAAACTGCGCTACTTCATAGTCAGTCAGTTTTTTCTTTTGTTCTTCTGTACATTCAAGAGCTTTTGCCAGTCTGACTACCCTTTCCTTAACACTTGCCTCTGTCATCTGCTGTCTTTGTCCCTGATTCTGACCTTGTCTGTCTCCACCCATCTGATCCTGATTTTGTCTGTCTCCGCGACCCTCTCCACCACCACGTTGAGCTGATAATGGCATGGCTGCTAATGCCAAAAGTATAGTTAATGCAGCTAATTTAAGATTGATAATTTTTTTCATTTGTTTGTTAATTTATAAGTCAATATTAATTCATATTATTTTTTTTCACCCCTCTAAAAGGGAGGGGGGTAATAAGCTTACCTCCCAAAAATCATTAATCAAAATTAATCAAATTCTTTAATAAAGAACCTATTCAAACTATTTAGACCCTATTTCATAATAAAGGTTTAATCCCAATACTCTTTCCAGGGTAAAAAACAATAACACAAAATAAATATTTCATAAAGATTAACAGCTTTTCTTGGAGCCTGTGTTTCTTACAATGTAGTTATGCAATTAAAATATAATTTCTATCTTCACTTCAAAATAATCCAGTATGACAAAACAAAACACTTCTCGCAGAGAATTTCTCCAAAAGTCTGCATTTGCAGCAGCAGCCATCACAATTATTCCAAGGCATGTACTTGGAGGAAAAGGCTTTATTGCCCCAAGCGACGTCATTGCTCTTGGCGTTATCGGTACCGGAAAACTGGCTACTGGCTATTATAAAAATTTCGCTAAGCTTCCGGGAGTCAGAATAATTGCAGCTTCTGATGTGGATAATAAAAAGCTTAAAAGATTCCAGGATAATTTAAATACTTATTATTCAGAAAATGTGGATTCAGGGGGAGATCCTCTGAAAACTTTTGAGAACTATCATGAACTGTTGGCTTTTGAAGAAATCGATGCTGTTTTGATATGTACCCCCGACCATTGGCATGCCCTTCAATCTATCGATGCCATGAAAGCAGGGAAAGATGTTTATTGTGAAAAGCCTCTTGCTCACACCTTGTATGAAGGCAAGAAGATGGTCGAAACCTCAAAAAAAACAGGCAAAATAGTACAGACAGGGAGTATGCAAAGGTCCTGGCGTGATTTCAGGCATGCTTGTGAGCTAGTACAGAACGGTTATGTTGGAGAAATAAGCAAAGTGCTTGTTAGTATAGGGGATCCGGAAAAAACCTGTGACCTTCCTGGAGAGCCTGTACCTGATTATCTTAACTGGGATGCTTGGGTGGGACCAGCGCAAATGCATGAATACAGTCCCGTACTTTCTCCTCCAATAGAAGCTACAGGTTGGCCCAGATGGCGTGATTACAGGGAGTTTGGTGGAGGCATCCTTTGTGACTGGGGTGCACATATGTTTGACATTGCGCAGTGGGGACTTGGAATGGACAATACCGGTCCGGTGAAAATAATACCACCTGAGGCTAGTAACGCCGTCCGGGGATTGAAAATGATCTATGCCAACGGTATTGAAGTTGTACATGAGAATTTTAACAGGGGATGGGGAGTACGGTTTATCGGTTCTGAAGGAACACTCGACATAAGCAGGTCTTATCTGGATTCAAAACCCGAAAAGATTGCAGTTACTGAGCTTAAGTCCGGTGATAAACGACTTTATTTCAGCGACAACCATTATCAGGACTGGATAGACGCCATAAAAAAAAGATCACAACCCATTACCAATGTTGAAGTTGGTCACAGGTCAGCCTCCTTATGTAATATTGCTAATATTGCCTATCGCCTTAACAGAACACTTGAATGGGATCCTGTACGGGAAAAATTCAAGGGCGACGGAGAGGCCAATAAACAGCGAACAAAAAAATACAGGAAACCTTACAAATTATAGAATTTGTGGGGGTATAAGAACAGGGTCAACGCATTTATTTATCTTAAAGCATGGGTGATCCTTCTGAACGAACACGAGATTGCTTCAGTCGCCCTCGTGCCTCGTGCTTCATCGCAATGACGGGGTTTTGGTAGCGTAGGGGGATAAAAAAGTTGGTGGCTTTGCCACCAACTTTTTTATCCCTTACTCCCGAGTACGGTCCGTCTTTGCGAGCCGACGAAGGAGGCGAAGCAATCTCGTATCCTCTTCAGTTGCTGGATTCCTTTGCAATAAGAATGCTGACGAAGGAGGCGAAGGAATCTCTTATTCTTTGTTTTACTAGATTCAAAATAAATGTAATACAATGTGGCAAATACAGACCTATTTGTTGTGATTTCTGCCTTCCCTTAAATCTATTTAACGAGACACCCTAAATGCAGCATAATAATCTCTTATTATGCTGATTATAATCCGGTTTAGATTTTTGCATTGAAATTAGTTCGGAAAACAAGAAAAAGAGAAGTCTCAATAGCAAATATCCAATTTTAGAGGTATAATGATTACCCCCTTTAAAAATCTACAGATTTTATATGCGTTAATCCTGTTCTTACACCCCATCAGAAGAAAAAGTTTCATTACTTTTGGAATGTTTTTTTTATACAATTTAAACCTTTGTCTTTTGGATAAGTCAAATATTCAAATTTTTTCCAAAATTGCTCTGTATCTTTAGAGCCGGAATCAGATTGAGTTTTATTTTTGCAGGCAGAACCTTTTTAAATAAAAAGAATTGGAAATTAAGATTACTAAACTGAACAAAATTTATCCCGGTGGACATAAGGCATTGAGCGATATTGATATTACCATAAGGGAAGGAATGTTTGGTCTTCTTGGTCCCAATGGAGCCGGAAAATCAACTTTGATGCGGATACTGGTTACCCTTATGAAACCTACCTCCGGTGAGGTACTGATCAATGGAAAAGATATTAATGGGCAGAGAGAGCAGGTTCGTAAGATGTTGGGCTACCTGCCACAGGACTTCCGTTTTTTTGCAGCTTTGCGTTCATGGGAATTTCTTGACTATGCGGCCAGATTAGCAGGGATGAATTCAAAGAAAGAACGCCGTGATCGTGTAGAAAAGATGTTACAGGATGTTGGACTACATCAAGTTAGGAATAGGATGGCCAACAAGCTGTCGGGAGGAATGAAAAGACGTCTGGGAATAGCCCAAGCTCTTATTTCCAGTCCATCTATAATAATTGTTGATGAGCCCACTACCGGACTGGATCCCGAAGAACGGATCAGGTTCAGAAATCTTCTTTCCGACCTCAGTCAATCTGACACCATTATTATATTATCAACCCATATTGTGGGAGATATCTCAAGTACATGTAACCAGATGGCTTTGCTCAATGAGGGGGAACTGGTATACGATGACTCACCCGATAAACTGGTCGAAAGTGCAAAAGGATATGTCTGGCATGCAAATGTAAGCGTTGAACAATACAATGATCTGAAGGAGAACTTCCCAATTATTTCTACCATACCATCAGGTACAGGTTGGGAGATACAATTTGTGGGAGAAAAGCCAGCCGGACTTGAGGCTACAGAAATCCACCCAAATCTCGAGCATGCCTATGTGCATTTTATGGAAAATAAATTACAACACTGGAACCTGTGATCAGCCTACAGAACATAGCATCCGTCTCAAAATATGAGAGAAAAACCCTCTACCGAAGTTGGTTCTTTCGCATTTTCTCAATCATTGCTCTTTTGTTTCTGTTTGGTATAAATATGGGGAATTTTGGATTCCATGGAGGAATAAAATGGACCAACCGTGCTATTGCGGCAAACCTTCCCTATATAAATGTGTTGTTTATTAATGTAGCCCAGGCTATCATTGCTGTATTCCTTGCTTCAGATTTTCTCAAGCGAGATAAAAAACTAGATACCACTGAGGTTATCTACACCAGACCAATTACAAACGGAGAATATGTGATTGGCAAAACCATGGGGATTCTTGTGCTTTTCATTGGACTGGTAATACTTACCCTGACAATGGCACTGGTGTTTAATATTATACGACCCGATGTTCCCGTTATCTGGCAAGCATACCTTTATTATCCCTTGCTAATTAACCTTCCTACTTTGGTATTTATCCTTGGCTTGTCATTTCTTTTAATGATTATTATTCGAAATCAGGCTGTAACTTTCATTATTCTGCTGGGATATATTGGGCTGACATTGTTCTATTTCAAGGACAAATTGCACGGGACGCTTGATTATATGGCTTTTAATCTCCCGATGGTCTATTCTGATTTTATAGGGTTTGGTGAGCCATACAGGATCATCCTTCACCGTCTGGCATATTTCTTTATGGGATTGGGTTTTATATTTGCCACCATACGATATCTTAACCGGCTTCCACAGACAGGTCGCTGGAACTCACTTAATTTTATGGCATTTGTAGGCTTTGTGGTTCTTGGAGGTTTTCTGGGTTTCCAGTACTTCACAATGTATCAACACGAAGACAAAAACAGAATTGAGTATCTCGAATTAAATAACCAGTTTGCCACTGCCCCCCTTGCCGATATTGTTTCAAACAAAATACATGTTCTCCAGGATGGGAAAAATCTGCAAATATCATCAGAAATTTCTCTAAGGAACCGAAACAGGGATCAGATTGATACACTTATCCTTTCCTTAAATCCCGGCTTTCAAATTGATAGTATTATTTCGAATGAACAAAGTATCAGATTTATCAGAACCCAGCAAATTCTTCAGATAATTCCCGAAACGGGAACAGCACCTAGAAGATGGTTGGAGTTTACTATATATTATTCTGGAGTTCCAGTTGAAACCATTGCCTATCTTGATATTCCGGATGAGAAACTTCAGGAGCTAAAACGTATTCAGGTGGCCACTCTTGATAAAAAACCGGGAATCATCTCTGCTGATTATATGCTACTTACATCCGAGTTACTATGGTATCCTGTTTCAGGAGTAGGCTTTAACAATAAAACCTTTTTACCGCGAGACCTCGATTTTACACGCTTCGAATTATCTGTAAAACCTAATAATGATCTTACTGTAATAGCACCAGGCGAGCTAGAGATTTCGGATGGGGAATATCATTTTACTCCAGATAAAGACCTGAGCACACTTCCTTTGGTTATTGGCCAGTTTGAAAAAATAAGCAAGACATTTGATGATGTGGAATACAACATTTTCATAATGCCCGGGCATGATTTCTTTTCAGAATATTTTACAAATATTAGCGATACGATCGGAGCCTTGATATTGGAGGAAAAAAATGATTATGAGATTGATGTGCTTGACCTTTATTATCCATTTAAGCGTATCAATCTTGTGGAAGTTCCTATACAATTCCACGCTTATGACAGGCCGCAGATTCAAACTATTGAAACAGTACAACCAGAAATGATTCTACTTCCTGAAAAGGGAGCAGGATTAAATCCTCTGGATTTTGCCAGGTATAATTATTACGAAGAGAGACGAAACAGAAGGGAAAATGAGATCCGCACACCCGTTGAGATGGAAGTAAGATTATTCAGTCGGTTTATTGAGAGCTTATTCTTAAGACACTCGACTATGGCTAGAGGAGGAGGTAGAAGTAATCAACCGGGTGGAGGAGAAAATATATTTAATCTTCAGGGAGTGGATTACAGTAAGAATCCATATGCAGTCTTCCCTCTATATTACAGTTATATGACGGGCATCAGTTCTTCTGAATACCCTTTATTTAATTCGATGATGGAGATCTATTTAAAGGAAGGGTTCGCGGCCACAATGCGGCAAACCTTCATGGGTGGCATGACTGATAATGAAAAAGCAAACCTGGCATTAAAGGAGAATTCCATTACAGAGATTTTTGAGGAATGGGACAATACTATAAGCGCTGCTCTGGTATCACAAACAGGCAGCTTTATTTTTCTGGCATTGAAAAATAGAGTAGGGCTTAGTGAATTTGATAATTTCCTATATTTCTACCTGGAGGATAATGCATTCAGGGAAATTACTTTTGATCAGTTTTCAAGAGATTTTTACCGGGAATTCCAGGTAGATATAGAACCATATTTTGAGATTCTGAATACCAAAGGCAAGATACCAAGTTTTACCATGAGTACACCGGATTATTTTCAGACAAGGGATGAAATCGGAGAGGTTTATATAGTAAGATTTAGTTTACGTAATACCGGTGAGGTAAAAGGACTGGTGGATGTATCCCTTCGTGTAGCCGGTGGATTTGACTCTCAGGAACAGAGACTGTATGAACTTGACCCTGGCATTACCAAGGATA
>JAGLSB010000059.1 GCA_023135955.1 Bacteroidales bacterium
TTTCCACATCAATGCAGTGCAGGTTTTTACCACAGTCGGTTACATATACCAATCCATTTGAAATTGCAGGAGTTGAAGCTGTATGTTTCTCCAGTGTATTCGTCCAAATTTCGCCGGTTTCAGTTATATCACCGGTTTTTGTTGCATCAATACATTTAATCCAAGCTTCATTTTTCCCCCACCAAATATCGCCACCTCCCGTAACATAAATACGGTTCTTATAAAATACAGGCATTCCCATAAAATTACTAGGACTTTCTTCACGATTTCTTAAGTATTCATGAATATTTTCTTTTGGCGCGGTAGGGTCGCTGTCAAATTCCCAAACTTTTTTAAGCAAATGAATTTCTTCCCTTGATGCCGATTGGGAAATTGCTTCGAAAGCATATAAAATAGCATCGGGGCCATATACCACCCCTCTCCCTGAAAAGTCCCGTCATTTCCATTAGTCTGTCCATTTAATATTCTCACCAGTTTCCGGATTAAAATTGCTAGGAAGGCCTGTCTCCTTTGACACCATGTTTCGGCTATACTTTTCTCCCCATTGTGGACTGTCCTGATTTTGCGCATTACAGTGATAAAAACCAACAGAAAGAAATCCTGTAATTAGAAGTAAAAAAAAATTATGATAAAATAGATTTTTTAAAAGTCTCATTAGAATAAAAAGCTTATGTTTATGAAAGAAATTGGCAGGGGCAAATTTAAAAAAAATCCTGTCTATTGCTAATGTAGACAGGATCTTATTCAGGGTCAATGCATTAAAATCTCTAGATTTTTCTGGTCTTAACTAATGATTTAGTTTATGCTTTTGTTTTATTCAAAAGGTCCCAGTCCCAATATTTTTGCCGTTGGCAAAAATATTGGGACAGGTGTTGTGTTGCGATTCCATACCACGGGTTTCACCCGTCCCGAGAATTCGGGATTGTTGTTTAAGCCCTTCAGGCTTATTCGTTTCTTGTACTCGCCCAGAGGGACCACCCTTGCTTTAAGATATTTAAATGTTTTACCCTAGGATCTTATTCACTTTTTGTATTTTTTTATTTGCTTTGTATTAATAAAGAGTGACTTAATTTTATTACATAGAACAAGTAAATGTTTATAATAAACGTGAAAAATGAAAAAACTAATCTTTCTTATCCTGACTCTCTTTATATTCGAAAGTACATTTGCCGGAAATAATCTATTTTCAGTAATTGATAATAAAACTTATTTGAATGGTGAAGAATTCCTTAGTATCGGATTACGTTGTTCGAATGCTCT
>JAGLSB010000590.1 GCA_023135955.1 Bacteroidales bacterium
TGCATTTAACTCATCGCTTCCAATAAAACTAGAGATGTTTTTTAACAAAAAGGCTTCTTCTAGGCTTCTACCGCATTTATCACCTTTAACTTCTGATATTTGATAAGCTACCCTTATATTACTTTTTATCTTAGATTCTTCTTTTAATACTAGCAAATCCTCTATTTTCCTTTTTCCAAGAAGCTTTATAATTGACTGGTTTGATGTTTCAAAGTTTAAACCTACTTGGACCATACAAGCGCTACGTCTTGCTGAAATATCAATTGAGTCAATGTCAGTTATAATTAATGTTGGAACATTTAAAAACTCTAATAACTCCTTAAACTTATGAGCATATGCGCCCCCAACTTCTATAATTGAAATATATTTCTTATTCAGCTCTGGGACACTTTTATTAATCATAAAAGGGAGTAATACTTTTTCTGTAATCCCTTCTACAACCATTGCATAATCAGCGAAGAATAAATCACATTTCTGAGTCTGTAAATATTGCTTCAAAAACTTGATTGTCTTTTTTCTTGTTTCATCATCACCTTCAATTACAAGCTCTGAGAAATCCTTTATTATTAGTTGTTCTGTAGTTATGTCGAAGTATCTGATTCTATCAAAACCGTTGTTTTCATTAACACCACTTTCCGCGATTACATGTGACGAATGAGATGTAATAATAACCTGAGCCTGTATTCCACTTTTATTAATGTATTCTGTTATATGTCTTACAAATAATTGTTGCATCTGTGGATGCATATATGCTTCTGGTTCCTCAACAAAAAGAAGTAAAAAGTCCGATTGGGGTATTTTGTTTTTAAACTCTTCAAAAAAACTCGCAAATGCTAGAACCATTTGGATAAGGTTGTTATACCCTAATCCATTATTTTTCTCTGGTAAAAGAACTCCTTTCTTTTTATAGAAATACTTTATATTATTCTTAAGTACACCTTCTGTGTCAAACTTTGAAAGCAGCTCAACATCAGGTATCTTTGTAGGAGTTTCTGCCCCAAAGTCTTTTATGTCAGTCAGAATTTCTTTAAATAATGTATTATATTCCTTCTCTAAATCAGATTCGGTCGACTTAAGTAGTGTTTTTATTTTATCAACTGGCTCAACATCTTTATTAGTATTATCGTAATAGTTTGAAAATCCACCTGCTAAAGTATTAGGATTTGAAGATGTAGTATCTTCACTAGATTTAGTTACGAAATAACGTTGAGCAGAAACTGTTCTAGTCAAGAATACATTTGTAATCTTATTTAAAGGACTTTCAACAATCTCTCTATTATATGTTTCCTTCTCCTTATTACCAGCATAATACTTAGTTTCATAATAAGCAGGAAGTCTGTCTCTCATAAAATCTATAATATCTGCAGGATTCTTTTTGTTTTCTATTTCATAGCTTTCAAATAATCTTAACTCATTAGTGCATCCGTACTCAATACAAATCCATGCTGAATTTTTATTTTCATCTAAATCAGTAATAAACTCACGTAAGTTCTCAAGATTGTCTCCCTTGTTCTCTTTACTTCCTTTATCATACTCAATTAAAATATTCAAATTAATTGAAGGGAGTGATTCTCTTATTAGTTTCCTTTTTTCTAACTGGATTTTTTCATCTTCTTTATCATTTTGCGATTTAATATATTCTTGAAATCTTAGATATGCATCTTGAAATCTCACAAAAGAATTACTCGAAAAATCGGTTAATTGGAATCGTGTTATTGCTCTTTCTAATAACTCAAAAAAAAAGTCTACTAATGAGGTTTTTCCACTATTGTTTTTTCCAACGATAAGAGTAATATCATCTTCAAGGTTTAAACTCCCATCTTCAATAAGTCGGAAATTTTTAATCTCTATGGTTTTAATTTTCATGCTTAGAACATTAATGGATTAGACCTAGTGTTGGCAAAAATTGCACTCTTTTGAAAATTTTGGTTTGTGCGTCAGCCTGTGCGATTTGCAAATGTGTGCAATGTGCGTTGGCTTCC
>JAGLSB010000591.1 GCA_023135955.1 Bacteroidales bacterium
CATGTGCCACACGATACTCAACATCCTTGCTGGAATCCCAGTTTTCTATCCTGAACACCACTACCCAGCTTCTGGCATCGTCAACCATGGAATTATAACTGTTCTCATTGACTTTTTCCCTGGCAATCTCCTTCCACTCCTCATTTTCTTTTATCTCTAAGCGAACAATTCGACTATCTTCTTCATCCAAAGGATAAAGTTGTGCCGACATTTTCATGATATTATTCTGCACAGTATACATGGCAAAGCATATCTGATCTTCCTCTTCCACATCAGGAATTAATGGAACTCTAGGCTGTGATAAAATTTCTCCAAATAATATTATACTAAGGACAAAAGTTATTAAAAGACTTTTTGTTTTCATTTCTTGTAATAATTAAATATTGTAATACTATTTTATTTTACCCCAGTAAAAGGAAAGACTTCATTATGGCTGTGTTCTTCATCCATTATATTAACCATCTCCTTTACTATTTCGGGAAATTCAGTTGCCACATCATTTGTTTCAGTCGGATCTTTTTCAAGATCATATAATTCAACTTTAGTTTTCTTTTTATCATAATAATTTAAACGAATGGCTTTCCAATTCCCTTTTCTCACTGCTTGTTTACCACCCTGCGCATGAAATTCCCAATAAAGCTGACCATGAATTTCCTGATTTTCTGTATTGAGCAAAGTTGGAACAAATGATATTCCGTCAATATTTTCTGGTGATTCTATCCCGGCTAATTCAGCAAGACTTGGCATAACATCCCAGAATGCGGATATAAGCTCTGTTTCAGTACCGGCCTCAATTTTTCCGGGCCAGCGTGCAATCATTGGAACTCTGATTCCCCCTTCGTATAAATCACGTTTCGCCCCTCTTAGCTCCCCGTTACTATTAAAATCCTCCGGATGTATTCCACCTTCTTTATGTGGACCGTTATCGCTGGTGAAGATGATAATGGTATTATCTTCAATCCCGAGCTCCTTTACTTTTGCGATTACTTCACCCACTTGTTTATCCAGGCGACCAACCATTGCAGCAAAAACTGCTTTTGGATTTTCCTGCGGACAATAGGCGGCAATATTTAAATCCGGGCCGTAGGATGCCTCTTCAATTTTGGCTTTGAAATTTCCTCCGGTAAATGCGGTTTCTTCAAATTTCCCTAAATACTTTTCCATTAATTCATCATCCGGGGCTATGAGTTCAGCATGAGGGATTACATTCGGATAGTAGAGAAAAAACGGATCATCTTTATTTGTTTCAATAAATTCTAAAACTTTTTCATGAATGACATCAGGAGCATAGGTAACGGTATTTGTCCAGTCGTTACCAGGAAGTTCGACTTTTTCACTATTATGCCAAAGGTATGTTGGGTAATAACGATGAGCTACTCTTTGACAATTATACCCGAAAAATTCATCAAATCCCTGATTATTGGGATCCCCTTCAGTACCAACAAATCCAAGTCCCCATTTACCAAATGCCCCTGTAGTGTAACCTGCCTCTTTGAGCATTTCTGCAACAGTAAATGCTTCCGCATTCATTGGGTGCTGACCTTCTGGTTTAAATTCTTTATTGTCTCTTATAGGTGTATGACCTGAATGCTGACCCGTCATTAATACCGACCTTGAAGGTGCGCTGACAGTAGATCCGGAATAATGATTGATAAACCTGATCCCCTCAGCAGCAAGTTTGTCGATGTTTGGAGTTTCAATTAACTGCTGACCATATGCACCAAGATCTCCGTATCCGAGATCATCAGCGAGGATATAGATGATGTTTGGTTGTGTTTCTTCATGATTTTTCTCCTGTGGACTACAGGAAAAAAGTGCCGGTAAAATAATTACAGTAACAGGGAGAGAAATTTTATTGAAATATTTCATTGGTTTTTGATTTTTGATTACGCGAATAAAATTACAAATTGTTATTGTCTGGAGCTAATATAAATAGCTATTTGATGTCAGAGAATTTTTCATTAAAGATGCTTTGCATATCATAATATTTTTCTCCGTACAAGGCCTTTTGTTTAGGAATGTTTCCCTGGGGGTAATAATCGAAAATGTCTCCGTGGCCGAACATTCTTGGATCTGACTGCCTTTTTAATTCAGATTCCATTTTTTCAATAAGGCTTTTCTTAATTTCAAAATATTCAGGATCATTGGCAAGATTATTAATGCAGTCCGAATCATTAATTATATCATAAAGTTCATCTTCATGGCGCTTTCCGAAGGATAATTCATAATATTTATAATTGGGGTTTTCCGGCGTATAACTTAAAAGTAATGATTTAGTAGGGGAATCGTCACAATTCTTATAATTATATTCCGGATCACCAGCCGGCCACCTTTCTGCCCGGTAATTTTTCGCATAAAGATATTGTGCGTCTCTTATAGCTCTTACCGGGTATCCTACAGACAGGAGTTCCCCGTCGGTTCGTCCAATATCATGTCTTTCTTTTCCCAGCAAGGCAAAAGAGCGCGATGTGTCAATGATTCCGGATTTTTCAGAAACAAGAATATCCATAAAGCTTTTGCCGGTCATTTGTATGTGCGGTTTCAAACCAGCAGCTTCCATAAATGTGGGGGCAATATCGGGGAAAGATATAAAATCCTCAACGATTCTTCCGGGCTCAATTTTCCCTCTCCACATAGCAGCAAAGGCAACATGAAATCCTTCATCATAAATCTGGCCCTTTATCCTGGGAAATGCCATACCGTGGTCAGATGTAGCAATGATCAGTGTATTTTCCAAGAGATTTTTTTCTTCCAGTAGTTTCAATGCTTTGCCAATAACATCGTCATGGTATTCTACTTCAACCCCATAATCGGCGATATCGCCACGTGTGATTTCATTATCAGGAAAGAAATCCTGCACCGGGATATTATCGGGATTGATATTTTTCTTTTTATGAACATCTTTTTCAAAAGCCCGGTGAGCTTCGTGTGTTCCCAGCCAGAATACAAATGGTTTATTATCGGAATTTTGGTTTAGAAAAAACTCGAAATTTGCTGAATAGTCTTTACTACTAATGGATTTGTAAGGGGGTGTTAACTTTATATCGTTATATTCCCATCCTGCTGGATTATGTTCACCGGGAAAAATTCCGGGTCCCCAGCCTTTACCGGTAAAGCCCATAAAATAGCCTGAAGCTTCGATAAGATCAGGGTAGAATACCCATTTGTCTGACATTATCGGCCAGTGATTTGCCGATTCTTCCAGTTGCCAGGAATATCTTCCTGTAAGAATACCTGCGCGAGCCGGTGCACTTTTAGGGTTGGTAACAAAGGCATTAGTAAATAAAATTCCTTGTTCTGCAATTCTGTCAAAGGCCGGGGTTTTAATATAAGTATTTCCATATGCTCCCATGCTTGTCCGGGAAATATCGTCGGCAATGATAAATAGGATATTGGGTTTCGTCTCTTCTGTTTCCTTTGTTGTATTGCATGAATATAAAACCGGCAGAGTGGCTACAGTAATGAGTATTGATTTTGTTGTTTTCATTATAGTTCTCAATCTTTTTAATCAGAGATAAGACCTTCCAGCATAGGACCTTCAGAAATCATACTTTTGTGTACTGACAGCATCTCCGTTTTCAATTCTTCCAGCTTACCTGGCATTAATTCCGAAATATCTCTGTCCTGCCCAACATCCTCCTTAATATTAAATAATTGAAACTTCACCAATTTAAGACTTTTTAAATAATCCAGATCTGTTTGATCTATGGGATGTGATTTAGAGCGATAATTTTCAACAGGATCTGCAGTAAGGATGTAATCCCCTTTCCTTATTACAGCTGTAGGGGATGATTTATAGAAAAACCAAAACAATGATTGATCACGGACAAACTCCTCTTCATTTAAAAGTGGGAGGATGCTGGTTCCGTCTATATGTTTTCCCGGTGGTAAAGGTATTTCTGTAATTTCACAGATGGTTGGCAGAATATCAATAAATCCTGCCGGTTCATTATTTACGCTACCCGCGGTAATCTTTCCGGGCCATTTGAATATTCCCGGTGCACGTATTCCGCCCTCATAAAGGCTGGATTTTTTCGCTCTGAAGTGCCCTGCAGATGTTCTTCTCCATGGGCCGTTGTCGGAAGTAAACATAACTATAGTATTATCGGATAACTGAAGTTCTTCAAGAACGTTAAGAATCTTACCTACTGCCAGATCAACATTTTCAATATTGGCATAGTATAAAGCCTCCTTTGGTTCCAGGTCAGAATGTTTTGCAATTAACTCTGGAGGAGAGGCCAGTTTATGATGAGGCTCATTGAACCAGACATTTAGAAAGAATGGCTGCTCTTTGCCTTCCATCTTCTTCAGCCATTTTATTCCTTCCTCAGCAACTAATTGGCAAGAGTAACCTTTTAGAGGGCCAACTTTTTCTCCCATTCTTTGAAAGTTAACCGGATCCATATGTGATGGACTGGAATTATTATCTACAGCAAACCAATAATCAAAGCCTTGTTTGTCAGGAGTAGGATCTGTCATTCCATCTTCTCTTGTCCATTCACTTAAATGCCATTTTCCTACATGACAAGTGGAATATCCCTTATTCTTTAATAATTCAGCAATAGTAATTTCATCTTCAGGTAGGTGCATGGGAGTATTAGGTGGAATATAATCGTATACCCCTGTTCTGGATGGTGTTCTGCCAGTTAGCAATCCTGCTCTCGATGGCGAACAATTTGGAGCAGCACAATAAAAATCCGTAAACTTCATTCCCTGCTCCGCCAGCCCATCAATATTTGGAGTTTGTATTTCCGATCCATAACAGCTCAAATCAAAGTACCCCATATCGTCAGTCATTAAGATTACAATATTGGGAAGGTTTTTCTCATTTTCCTTTGAGCAGGAAGGAAATATGAGTCCCGGTAAAGACAACAGGCTTATGGCTGTAATTTTATTTGTCAGACTCACTTTTCTGAATATTTGATAAATATTACTCCGCCAGGATTAATTTTTTGTTTCTTTTTTAAATTCAGGTTTTTTTCTTTCCAAATATCTACCAATTTATAATCTATTGCCGGATTGAGGCCAAGTTTTTCAGGTGAAAGGTCAATTTCTAATTCATTGGAATTTCTGTTAAATACTCCTATCCATCCATTTCCCATTTGCGGAACAGGAGTTTTCCATATTTCTATACCTTCTTGTTCAAAAGTAAGATGCCCCATAACACTATTCTGATTGCATTCCAGCATATCCTTGTTGGTAATGAGGTCTAATGAGAATTCATCAAGACTGGGCAAATCCCCACCCATCATAAGAGGAGATGCCGAAAGCGCCCTCAAAGTAATGAATGTGTACATCTGATCTTTGGTAAATTCACTCCAGCGTGTCCATCCTTTCCCTGCAAGTAATTCTACATTTGTTAATTCACCACTATTAATTTTTTCCATTACTTCAGCCTTAGTCTCTTCACCGGAAATTCCTTCAGGTTTGGGAGACATTAGTTGTAACTGTCCGAATGGGATCATATCCATATCAATCCAGAATCCAGGATCTTCTTTTCCCTGCCATTTTCGCCAGGCATCAAAACACTGATCAATTCCTTTTTGCTCATCCCAGATATCTTTGGTTACACGCAGCATGTTCCCATTTTTAAAAAAGTCCAGTGCTTCGGCGTCTACACTTCCTCCCGGACTAAGACTTAAAACCATTGGTCTGCCGCATTGTGCAATAGCATTGGCCACAGCTTCTACTTCCGCCGGAAAAGGAACAATATCATCATATTTAATAAAGTCCACTCCCCATTCTGCCATTTGATTGATCAGACTATTATAAAATTCCTGTGCTCCTGGTTTAGACATATCTATACCGTAATTTTGTGAATTCCATTTGCAAATGCTGGTAGTGTCGGCTATATCCTGTGCGTAATAATCTGTTCCCTTAATTCGTGTATTTTGCCTCACTGCCTCCCTTGAAATTCCTCTCATAAGATGAAGTCCGAATTTAATTCCTAAATCATGTGCCCGGTCAATAATCGGTTTTAAACCATTGGGGAAATAGCAGTCTGAAGGCTGAAGCAAGCCAAATTCGTCAAACTTCATTTTTTCAGCATGCTTTTCTTTTGGGTACAAAGTACCTTCTTGTAATTTGAATTCCCCAAACCACCCTGCATCAATCACAAAATAATCATAGCCATGAGGCTTTAGCTTTTCTGCGAAAGCTTCAAGGTTAGCCATAGCGGCTTTTTCATGAAGATAGACGCCATAACTATCAAAACTATTCCAGCCCATTGGAGGTTTTGGAGCATTAGAGAAGGTGAAATATGATTGAGCAAACCTTTTACCCAACTCCATCATCCCTTCCGAGTTAAAATGAACTCCTTCATAAGTAGGCAAATCTTTGCTTTTAATAATTCTCATATTAAAGACTTTCTTCTGAGCTTTCTGTAACACAGATTGATATTCTTCCAGAAGTCCCTTATCGATATGAGTATCCATCATAAAGAATGGTAATTCAGGAACATTCAAATCATTTCTTAAATTATTAATAAATGAATATAGCCGAGCCGGATATTTATGAATTGTCTCCAATTGCTTACCATCACGTTCCGTTTGCAGCCATAACATTCCGGATAATTCAAT
>JAGLSB010000592.1 GCA_023135955.1 Bacteroidales bacterium
TGAAAAAATTATATTCAATACTAGTTGTTTCATTTCTTTTGTCTTCATTGCTTTACGGACAGCCTATTGACCAAAAAATCGAGATGATAAAAAATTTCCATAAGATGTTTTCGGAATTACAGCCAACAGCTTATGAAACAGATATTATCGATCCTGAGACAGCAGTTTTTGCACCTCTTTCAAGCGAGATAAAAAGTGAAACATACACCCCTTTCTTTGAAAATACCAGTCAGATGTTTACACTTGATGAACTTAGTTCATACTATACTATAATTGATAATAAAGAACTTCCGATTAATAACGTACAGCTCATCTATAACTACAATAACTTGCCTGGATTTATAAACCTTAACTTATGGTTTGAAATTGATAAAGTGGAGGATATGAAAGGAAAAAACCTTTTACTTTCACAGAAAATTATAGACAAGTATCGAGAGTTGGGAATCATTGACGATGATTTTGGATTTATTATTCCCGGAGAAGCATCTGAAAAAATAGAGCTTAACCGTGAATTGGAATGGCAGGAGAAGTTCAATATTAATGGAACAATACATATCGAATACCCTAAAGTATATTCGATGGCAGTTTTTACAGAAGAAGAAAGATTAAAAAAGAAGATGGTTGATGAGATCGAATTTCAGTTGGTTCAAATAAAAGACAACATGGTCACTTATTTGGTAAAAGGTGACAGAAGAAAGATAGAAAATATTAAAGTTGTTTTACTGAACAAAGACAATAAACCCTTCTTATCCAGCTCGTCAATGGGTATTGATGCTGATGAATATGATATTGAGACAAATACGGTAAAGCAATTAAGCGATGAAGAGATAAAAGAATCTGTAGAGAACTTCAATTATTCAGACTTTAATATTCATCAGGTAAAAAGAGTACATATTGAAGGAAGCGTAGCAAAAGTTATTTTCCTAAGAATAAAAGAAACAGCTCCTCTTACTCACGATTTTTCAATCACAATGGAATATTATCAGGATTTCTAATTGATACAAAAGTATTCCTGTACCACTCATCGTTAAAATTTAATTAATTAAATCTAAGATTAATAATAAGCTAATAAGGTTATATCTTTGATGGTATTGCATTCAAAATAAAAAAATGACACAATATCAATGCAAAATATGCGGATACGTTTACGATCCGGTTGAGGGAGATCCTGACGGCGGAATATCTCCCGGAACATCATTTGAAAATATTCCAGATGACTGGAAATGCCCTGTTTGTGGAGTAAGTAAAGAAGAAATGGTAGCTATCGATTAATCTTCTTCAGGAATTTTTTTAAGTACATCAAGCAGTAAATCCCAGAATTTCTGAGTTGTTGGTATATCTAGTCTCTCATCCGGACTATGAGCTCCTTTTATTGTTGGACCAAAGGAAATCATATCTAGTTCAGGGTATTTTTGCAGGAACAAGCCACATTCCAATCCGGCATGGATGGCCCTAACAATTGGTTGAACCTTAAAAAGATCCACATAAGCCTTCTCTGTTATTTTTACAATCTCAGAATTCGGGTTAGGCGCCCATCCCGGATATCCATCTGTATGTTTCACTTTCATTTCACTTAGTTTGAATACTGAAGAAACTCTGTTAGCAATATCTATTTTTGATGAATCGATTGAGCTTCTCTGACTTGTAGTAATTTTAACTTTATGATTTTCAATGAATTTCACCGAAGCAAGGTTAGTTGAAGTTTCTACAAGTCCTTCAAGGCTATCACTCCATTTTATCACTCCATGTGGACAGGCATATAGTGTGTTTAATAGTCGTTCTTGTGACTTCCTACTCAAAACAATTTCTTTTTTATCAACTTTTTTTAGCTTGGTTTTAAGCTTAGGCTCGGTATAAGATAGCTCATCTTTAATAATTTGGGAGAATTCCTTAAAATAGGTTTCCATCTCCTTAATTTTAGATTCAGGCACAGCAAAAACTGCACTGGCTTCTCTTGGAATAGCATTCCTAAGGTTACCTCCATTGAAAGATGAAAGACGTAATTTGAACTTTTTTGATCCGTTCCATAAAAACCGATTCAGAATTTTATTAGAATTCCCACCCGGACTTTTATGAATTTCATCTCCTGAATGTCCACCTTTCAATCCTGAAATTTCAATTTTATAGGCTAGATGACGATTTGGAAAAATTCTTGTCTTATATTTAAATTCAGCAATAGTATCTATTCCTCCGGCACAACCAATAAATAATTCTCCTTCGTCTTCAGAATCTAGATTCAGGAGAATTTTACCACTAAAGAAACCTTCTTCTAGTGCCATAGCACCTGTTAATCCGGTTTCCTCATCTACAGTAAACAAACACTCTATTGATCCATGTTCAATCTTACTCGAGGAAAGAATGGCGAGCTGTGCAGCAATTCCAATCCCATCATCGGCTCCGAGAGTAGTTCCGATTGCCTTAACCCAGTTTTTCTCAACTTTAGGTGTAATTGGATCATTAGAAAAGTCATGAACAGTGTCAGAATTTTTTTCTCCAACCATATCCATATGACTTTGAAGGATAACAACTTTTTTCTTTTCAAATCCTTTTGTTGCAGTTTTGCTGATAAGTAAGTTACCCGCGGAATCTACTTTATATTCAAGTTTGTGCTTTTTGGCAAAGCTGATTAGAAAATTTCTTATTTTATCTTCTTCTTTAGAAGGTCGTGGTATATCAAGTATTTGTTCAAAATATTTCCAGACGATTTTTGGTTCTAAACTACTTAATTGAATCATTTATATGGTATTATAATATATGCGTATTTTGGATTACTTTCACAGTAACATTTTTTTTCTGAGATTTAGAAATTAGATTAAGCTCGAAATCTTTGTCAGTATTAATGTTTCTGAATACAAAACCTGCTAATAATTATATTATCTCAGAAAAAACTGAGATTAAAAGCAACACAAAAATACTCATTCACAACTAAAAAGCGGTATTAATAATGAGAAAGATGTTATATAAAATATAGTATTAATAACATATTATGTAATAAAGAGATTTTAATTATTTGTACTATTTTTCGCAGAATTATTTTGAATAGAAAATCATAAATTACTGTTTGTTATGACAAAAAGAACAATTGTATCTCTACCTGGTGATGGAATTGGCCGTGTAGTACTTGAGGAAACTATAAGAGTATTAAATGCGGCAGGATTTGAAGCCGAATATATTGAGGCTGATATTGGGTGGGAATATTGGAAGAAAGAAGGAAATCCTTTACCTGACAGGACAATTAAACTTCTCGAAAAACATAAGATTGGATTATTTGGTGCTATCACCTCTAAACCAAAAGATGCCGCTTTCGATGAGCTATCCGAAGATTTAAAAGATAAAGGGCTAGTATATTCCAGTCCGATTGTTGGATTAAGACAGCATTTTAATTTGGATGTATGTATTCGACCCTGTGAGACCTACACTGGTAATCCCTTGAATTTTATTCGAAGAGGGGCAGAAGAATCTATAGAAGAACCAAAAGTAGACGTAGTGATTTTCAGACAAAATACTGAAGGATTATATGGTGGCGTTGAGTGGTCTGATCCACCAAATGATGTATACAATGCCTTTCTAACACACCCAAAATTTAAAACTAATTTCGGAGATACACCAAAAAAAGAACTATCGGTATCTACACGGATATTTACTAAGAAGGCTACCGGCAGAATATTAAGAGCTGCCTTTGATTATGCAAAGATGTATGGATATAAATCTGTTACTGTATGTGAAAAGCCAAATGTAATAAGGGAAACATCAGGGATGATGTACAAAATGGCACAGCAAATTCAAAATGATGAATATCCTGATATAGAGCTTTGGAATACCAATATTGATGCCCAAATGATGTGGCTGACAAAGAATCCTGAGAACTATGGAGTTATTGTTGCCGGAAATATGTTTGGTGATATTGTTTCAGATGGTTTCGCCGGATTAATTGGTGGCCTTGGATTTGCTTGCAGTGCAAATCTGGGTGAAGAAGTATCAGTATTTGAGCCTACTCATGGTTCTGCTCCAAAATATGCTGAATACGAAACTTCTATTGTTAATCCTATTGCAATGATTGCTTCGGCTTGTATGATGCTTGACCATATCGATGAAAAGGAAGTTTCAGAAAAAATTAAAAAAGCTATTGCCGATGTTGTAATTGAAGGGAAAACCAGAACCTACGACATGATGAAAATGACAGGCAGGGCAGATGTTGTTGAAAAAGGAGCAGCATCAACCAGAGAAATGGCAGATGCAATAATCAATAAACTTTAAATGATATGACACAGGAAATCATAGATCTATGGCCTGAGATAGAATGGATTACAGATGATGATCTTCGGGAAAAAGTAAGTAAGACATGGGAATTGGCTTTGAAAAGAAGTATTCTAACTACCAATGATCTTAATACCATTCCGTTTACCCTTCTTGTTCCAGATCTGAAGGTAAGCTTTATGTCGCACAAGCGATCTGTTGTGCACATTGCTCGCGATGCCGGAAATAAAATTATGGAGTTTTATGGTGATGATCTTCCAGTTGATATGAATGTATTACTTGCAGGAGCAATACTTGCTGATGTTGGGAAACTTCTTGAATATGAGATGAAAGATGGCAGGGCTGTCCAGGGGAATTATGGAAAATATTTACGTCATCCTTTTTCAGGTGTTAGCCTTGCAGAGGAATGTGGAATACCACCTGAAGTTTGTCATATAATTGCTTCACATGCAGGTGAAGGTAATATGGTGAAGCGCACAACAGAGGCATATATAGTTCATCATGCTGATTTCATGACCTTTCTGCCTTTTAAAGAGAGGCTGAAACTTTGAAGTGAAAAATATTTTGGAATAGGCAAGAAATATTGCTGGTCTGTTTGTCCTTGGTTTTCGCCAAAAAAACCATTAATTTGCGCCTTTTATTTCAGAATAATCACATATGCTCAGCTTTGATCTGATTCTGGTTTTTATTATAATCCTGTTTATTCTGATATCATTATATTGGGGTGTTCTAGGTCCTTCTTTTACTTTTGTAATTGGTATAAGCATATTAGGAATATTTGGAGTGCTTACTCCGCAGGAAATTCTGAGCGGATTTGCAAATGAGCAGATTGCAGTAGTATTAATGCTGTTACTTATCGGAGATATTATCCGACAAACCGCTCTGGTGGAAGTAATTTTTGACAGGATATTCAGGCATGCCAAATCCTATAATGGTTTCATGAACAGGATGGTTATACTGATTAGTGTTTTCTCCGCTTTTCTTAATAACACACCTCTTGTTGCAGTAATGATGCCTTATGTCAATAGCTGGTGTAAAAGGAAGAAGATTTCTCCTTCCAAGTTTTTGATGCCTCTTTCTTTTGCCGCAATTTTAGGTGGAACAGCTACGCTTATTGGAACTTCAACTAACCTGATTGTAAATGGATTAATTGAAGATCAGACTATTATTCCCGGACTTGAACCACTAAAAATATTTGATTTTACCGCTGTTGGTGCAACCATGGTTGTTATAGGATTTTTCTATATATGGTTCTTTGGGAATAAACTTTTACCCAATTATCCAGTGGAGAATAGCGAAAAGTTATCGAGTCAGAGAAGATATATTATTGAAGCCAAAGTGAGAACCGGATCCCATCTTAGCGGAAAAACCATTAAAGATACAGGATTTGTGGGTGAACAATCATTTACTCTTGTGGAAATTATACGGGCTGATGTAAAGGTAAAGAAATTTTCAGAGTTGTTTACTCTGGCAGAAGAGGATATACTTGTGTTTACAGGTGATACAGATGCAATTGCTGAAATGATTGAACGTAAATCGGGCTTGCAATTGCCGGAAGTAGGGATGATGTCAAAAAGGAAAAAAACCGAAGTCCTCGAGATAGTCATTAGTCAAAATTCTTCTTTAATAGGTAAAACTGTTAAGATGGCCAATTTCAGAAGTAAATATGATGCTGCGATAATTGCTGTACATAGAAACGGTGTGCTGCTGGAGGACAAGCTAAATACTATCATGCTTAGGGCAGGTGATGTTCTACTCTTGTTTGCAGGAGATGATTTTTTGAATAGATCAGAAAAGTCTATGGACTTTTATTTTATTACTAAAGTCAGGGGTTTTGTCAAAATGGAATGGTATAAACCGGTGGTTCTGTTTGGAGGCTTATTTCTTGCAATAATTCTTTCTGCATTTGGACTTATTAAGCTATTTACCGGACTCACAGTAGTTATTATCGCTTCTCTTGCTCTTAAGATAACCAGTCCGAAAGATCTATCAAGAAGCATCGACTATAATCTTGCAATTATTATCGTTTTGTCTTTAGCCCTGGGGATTGCTATGATTAAATCTGGGGCAGCTGACTTAATAGCGGAAACCATAATTTCTTTATTTATGCCTTATGGGACTATCGGTGTTTTATTCGGAATATACTTTATCACTACAATTCTAGCTGCATATATTACTTCTAAAGCTTCCGCAGCCATAATTTTCCCTATTGCATTAACTATGTCGGCAAATCTGGGTTTGGATCCGATCCCATTTGTTTTAATAGTTGCATTTGCATCGGCAGCCAATTTTATGACGCCTATAGGATTTCAAACAAACCTGATGGTTTTTGGTCCGGGAAATTATAAATTTATCGACTTTTTGAAACTTGGAGGACCACTAACCATTCTCTATATGGTTGTTACCGTTCTTATGCTGTATCTAATCTACTTACAGCCCTAATAAAAGCTAAAAGCCAAAAGCTAAATGCTAACAGCTAAAACAGCCAACAACACCTTCAAGAGCTACCATCATACTTAAAAAGCGGTTCTGTAGTCAAGCCCTTTTGCTTAATTTCTTCAACTTCATCTTTATTCAAAGGCTCAAAATCCACAGCAAGCTTCATTGCCATTTCAAACAAGTTCTCATCTCCAGGTGGGACCGCAGCAGTAATTGGATGAGATAGAGTAAACCTTAAAGCCAAATTGGCTTCATCTTTATCCATAATTGGCTCATACCAGGCTTTTGGAACAGTACGCTTAACTCCTTCTGCATATGGTTGTTTGGCCATTGCTTTCAGAGCTAGAATTCCCATTCCTTTTTCTTTTGCCTTCGCCATTACTTGTGGCCCGAAATTTCCTGCATACCATGTCGCAAAATTAAAGGGAAACAGTATTGTGTCAAATTCAAATCTATCCATCATTTCCATTGCAGCTTCAACAGAATGTGCTGAAAACCCAATATTCCTTATTTTGCCTTCCTCTTTTGCTTCCAGAAAGGTCTCCATTGCCCCGCCTTTGCTGAATATGGTATCTACATCTTCAAGTTTTGTAACGGCATGAAACTGATAAATATCGAAATGATCGGTACGTAGATTTTTTAATGACTGCTCTAACTCTTTTCTTGCACCTTCTTTTTTCCTTTCACCTGTTTTACAAGCAAGATAAATATCCTTTCTGTAAGGCTCAAGAGCAGGACCGAGTTTTATTTCAGCATCGCCATAAGATGGAGCTACGTCGAAATAATTGATTCCATAGTCTATTGCTTGCTTAACACGTATACTTGACTCTTCCGGACTTGCATCTTGTACGACAATTCCTCCGAATCCTATTGCTGATAATTTGATACCAGTCTTACCAAGTACTCTTTTTTCAATTTTTGAACTTCTGAATTCCCTTTCGATAGCTGATAGATCTGCTGGAAATATACTAATTAAGGGAACTGATAAGGCCGCTGATTTTACAAATTCACGTCTTTTCATGTTATTGTTTTTATTGATAAAGACATATTGATTTAAAGCAATGACAAGATACAAAAGAAATGTGAATTATGCCTAATGCCTGGTAGTAATGAGTTATTGGATGAATTAAATTTATGGACAGAAAATGTGAACGCACCAATTCCTAATATTGAAAATGTGAATTAGAAAATGAAGTACAGGTTTACTCTACTCACATTACCAGAAGGTTTTAACGATTTCTTTTTTGAGCTCTCCAATGCGGTCTCTGTCAAAATGTTCAGAATGTAATAAGAAAAATGGTAATATGTTTTTATAAGTATATTTATTAATCCTTAAATATTTTCACAATTCGATCTCCTTCTGCATTGTCATAGGCTCTGAACATCCCTTTTGTATTGAATTCCATTGCATAGTTTCCATTAGAATCTAAACAGACTACACCTCCAGATCCATTTACAGGGAAAAGTTTATTCTGTATTACTTCATAAGCAGCTTGCTCAACAGAGAGTCTTTTGTATTCCATCAAAGCGGAAATGTCGTGAGCAACAGCATATCGAATAAAGAACTCTCCATGACCGGTAGCAGAAACTCCACAAGTAGCATTATTAGCATATGTCCCTGCCCCAATAACAGGGGAGTCGCCAATTCTATTATATTTTTTATTGGTCATTCCACCTGTAGATGTTCCAGCACAAAGATTTCCTAGTTTATCCAATGCAACACAACCGACTGTACCCATTTTCTTCAGTTGTAGCTCACTAGTATCTTCCCCTTCACTTTCAAGTACTCTGATTAAGTTATTAAACTTTCTTTCAGTAAAGAAGTATGATGGATCAACAATCTCAAGTCCAACAAGACCAGCAAATTCAGACGCTCCATCTCCCGAAAGCAGAACATGTTCAGACTGCTCCATTACAGCTCTTGCTGCAGAAATGGGATTCTTAATGTTTTGAACTCCGGCTACTGCTCCTGCGTTAAGTTTATCTCCCTCCATAATAGAAGCATCCAATTCGTTCGTTCCATGATGAGTGAAAACCGCCCCTTTGCCTGCATTAAATAATGGAGAATCCTCCAAAATATTAATCACTTTCTCTACAGCATCCAAAGAACTGCCATTTTCTTCGAGTATTTTTATTCCTGTATCAAGGGCTTCATTCAATTTTGCAAGATATCTATCTTGGTTTTCCGGACTCACACTCTCAATACTCATATTTCCGGCACCACCGTGGATGACCAGGGCGTATTCAGATTTTGTAAGTCCATTAGAGGGTTCAGAGCTTTGCTGACATGAAAAACTAAGTAAAACAATGCTTGTAAGTAATAATAGCTTTTTCATCTGCTTATAATTTTATTTATCATTAGTTATTTATCATTTTAAAATATTGATTATCCCTGCCTGCCTGCCTGCAGGGAACACTGATTTCAGATTTGTGTTCTTCCCTTCTTCATTTATTACTCCTCCCTTCCCGAAAGCTATAGGGATCCACAAAGTGGAGGGAATGGTTTATCGTTTATTGATGAACTTCGTCAAAACTCTTGCCTCCACCTTTTAGGGGGGAGGATGGAGGGGGGTAGTACAACATTCATTATTAGCTTATCTCTGCCGTTAGACAGAAGTGAATAAGTATCCTAAGATAATATTTATATATTAGCTTGACAAGCTTCAGGTATCTATATCAGGGTCAACGAATTTAAAATATATAAATTCTTAAGGAGTAAATGATTTCCTCTAAAATTGGGGCTGGTTTTATATTGTGCTTCTCTGCCACGGATTTCACCCGTCCCGAGAATTCGGGATTGATATTTAAGCCTTTCAGGCTTATTGGAATCACGTTGACAACCACTAGGAACTACCCTGCTTAAAGATATTTATATGCATTAATCCTGGTGTCAGTACGAATATTATAAAAAGAAAAACGCAAATCCCAGACCTTCAGAACAGAAAATCTTCTGTTATCAGTCTGGAATTTGCGTTCGGATAATTATTAAGAAATTATAATTAAAAACGTCTATTCAATCATAAATACTTGATTGTTATACGATTGATGATTAATTAATTGTCAATCAAAACTGAATTTAACGCTTCCTATTCTTGTGTCAACATCAATTTTTGATTGTGGATTGCTACCGTATGTTCCTTCGAAAAACTTATCTTGTCCATCTTTTTTTTCTGTAGTAATATCAATATTAGGAATAGAGACTGATCCTGATGATGCAGTTGCATTAATAGTAAAAGATGAATTCTGATTCAGGTTTATTTTTATTCCACCATACTTGTTATCAATTTTAATCAATTCAAAGTCGGCCCCCATTTCTCCAATAGAGAATGAGGAATAAGCACTCTCTATTTCTAACTTACTTTCTAACTCAGAAATTTTAGTACTGCTATATTTTAGGATGCCATTAAAATTATTTAATTCTTCAATTTGAAATTTATCGTATTTTGAATTTACAATGACAGAATTGCATTCTTCAATAACAACACCGGAATACCTTGAGTCGAGGACAACACTTGTAGCTTCCTCTATATTTATCTTTGAGTAGGCTAAATCCATTTTTAGCCAATTACCTTGTTCTAAGTTACCATCACTATAGGCAAGATTAAATTCATTTAGAGGCGTCTCTTTTCCACGTGTAAGACTTCCAATATTAAAATTACTGTAAGCCATATCAATCATTGTATGACCACTGCTTCCTTCAATAAAAACATTAGAATATTTTGCATTTATATTAATATTAGAATATAAAGGAGCCTGGACAATAATATTAATTTCAAACTTGGTATCTTTTCCTGTATTCATTTTAGAAGGCAAAACAGTTTTAACAGAGACAGTATTCCCTGTCTGGCTTAGTTCGACATCAAGTTTCTCTAATAATTCTTCAGCCTTATCCTTTTTCTTGCTTTCCACCCAAATTTCTACTACAATTTTCACCTCATCATTATCCCAATTGGAAATATCTACATCTCCAAATTTAGAAGCAACATCAAGCAAGTATCCTTCTTGAACACTAAAGGTTTCCTCAGATGATTTTTCAACTTTTTCCTGACTCAATAGTGCAGAAAAGTTAATGACTAATCCCATTATGATTAATCCTGTAATTAGTTTCATTTTCTTCATCACTTTTTAATTTATCTAGTTAATATATTCAATTATCTTTATTGTGCTATAATAATATTTAATAGGGCTGTTTTTCCTTTATGATGAGAAATTACAGCATTTCTGACTCTTTCGTCATCAGGGAAATCTTTCAGGTCCTGCTCTATTTTGTTAATACCTTCGTCATATGTTTCTATATCCTTTAGTATTTGCTTTTTTTCAGAATTATCCTCAAATTTCATTTCTTCAATTTCCTGTTCCATTTCACTATTCATGCTTGAGTAGTAATAAATAGCATCTTTTAAATCTTCATCTACTGAAGCATAAATGTTATGGTTCATAT
>JAGLSB010000593.1 GCA_023135955.1 Bacteroidales bacterium
TGGAAGTTGCAGAAACTTTAATACCTTACATTGAGGACCATCCCAGATATAAGCATGCAAAAATTCTTGAAAGAATTGCAGAACCGGAGCGCATTATTATTTTTAGGGTTCCATGGATGAATGATAAAGGTGAAGTTGAAATCAATCGTGGTTTCAGAATTGAAATGAATAGTGCGATAGGGCCTTATAAAGGAGGTTTAAGATTCCATCCTACTGTAAATCTGGGTGTTTTAAAATTTCTTGCATTTGAGCAGGTTCTTAAAAATAGTCTTACTACTCTTCCTATGGGAGGAGGCAAAGGTGGATCAGATTTTGATCCAAAGGGTAAATCGGATAATGAAGTAATGAAGTTTTGTCAGAGTTTTATGTCAGAATTAAATCGTCATATAGGTCCGAATACAGATATTCCTGCAGGAGACATAGGAGTTGGAGGTCGTGAAATAGGATTTCTATTTGGTCAGTATAAGAGAATAAAAAATGAATTCACAGGTGTTCTTACCGGGAAAGGATTAGAATGGGGAGGTAGTCTGATTCGTCCTGAAGCAACTGGTTATGGAGCGGTATATTTTGCAGAGGAAATGTTAAAGACTAAAGGGGATAGCTTGAAGGGAAAAACATGTATTGTTTCTGGATCAGGGAATGTTGCTCAATATACAACACAGAAGATAAACGAGCTCGGAGGAAAAGTAGTAACCCTGTCTGATTCGGCAGGCTTTATTTATGATCCGAATGGAATTGACGATGAGAAACTGGCATTTGTCATGGAACTTAAAAATATTAGAAGAGGAAGAATGCACGAGTATGCAGAAAAATATGGAGTAGAATATTTTGAAGGTGCCAGGCCCTGGAAAATTAAAGCAGATGCAGCATTCCCATCTGCAACTCAAAATGAAATTGATGAGGCTGATGCGAAAATGCTTATTTCAAATGGATGTAAAGTTGTTTCTGAAGGAGCAAATATGCCTTCTTCATCTGAGGCAATTGAAATTTACTTGCAAAATAAAATACTTTATGGACCAGGGAAGGCAGCAAATGCAGGTGGTGTAGCCGTTTCGGGACTGGAAATGACACAGAATTCGATGCGTTTACCATGGTCAAGAGAGGAAGTAGATTTAAGGTTACAGGAGATCATGAAGAATATTCATGCTACCTGCGTTAAACATGGAGCAGAAGGAAACGATTATGTAAATTATGTGAAAGGTGCTAATATTGGCGGATTTGTTAAAGTAGCCGATGCGATGCTAGCACAAGGAATAGTATAAGAATAGTGTGCTGTTGTGCTGGTGTGCTGATTTTTTTCGCACCAGCACACCAACACACCAACACACCAACAATATGTTGATCGATACACATACACATTTATATCTGGAAGAATTTGATCAAGACAGAGACGAAGTAGTTAAGCGTGCAATCGATTCTGGTGTAGGGAAATTATTTCTTCCAAATATTGAAGTAGACAGTATTGAGAAGATGCTTCATTTGGCACAAAAGTATCCTGGAATTTGTTTTCCAATGATGGGCTTACATCCAGGATCTGTTAAAGAAAATTTTAAGGTTGAACTGGGGAAGATGGAATCATATCTGAAAAAGGAAAATTTTATTGCAATTGGGGAAATAGGTATTGATTTATATTGGGATAAAACTTTTATCAAGGAGCAGGAGAAAGCTTTTGAAATGCAATTGGAGTGGGCAAAAGAATATTCTCTGCCAGTTGTAATTCATGCCAGAGATTCTTTTCAGGAAATATTCACTATCCTCGACAATGTTTTTAAGTCGGGAATGAGAGGAGTATTTCACAGTTTTACAGGTTCTATGGAGGATGCGGAGAAGATAAAGGAGTATGATTTTTACTATGGAATTAATGGTATTGCTACTTATAAAAATTCTGAGCTTCCTGAAATTATTAAGATTCTTCCACTGGATAGAATTTTACTGGAGACAGATTCTCCATTTCTTAGTCCTGTCCCTAAAAGAGGAAAGAGAAACGAAAGTTCATTTTTAAAATTTACATGCGAAAAGCTGTCGGAAATTCTGAAATTAGATATTGGAAAAGTAGAAGAGCTTACAACAAAGAATGCGCAGAAATTATTTAGCATTGAATAGTAATGGAACAAAGATCTGTTTTAATAATATATACAGGAGGAACCATTGGAATGGTTTTGAATTCAGATACGGGTTCTTTGCAACCGCTGAATTTCGATCAGATTTCAGAACATGTTCCCGATTTAATGAAGTTTGGTTTTAGACTGGATACAATTTCTTTTGAAGATCCACTTGACTCATCAGATATAGGTCCGGATATATGGATAAAAATTGCTTCAATTGTCATGGATAATTATGACAATTATGATGGATTTGTAATACTTCATGGGACTGATACAATGGCATATACAGCATCTGCTTTAAGCTTTATTCTTAGGAACCTTTCTAAACCAGTCATTTTTACCGGTTCCCAACTGCCCATTGGTGTCTTACGTACAGATGGTAAGGAAAATATTATTACGTCAATTGAAATGGCTGCAGCAAAAGAGGATGGTAAGGCAATAGTACCTGAAGTGTGTGTGTATTTTGAAAATAAATTGTTTAGGGGGAACAGGACTACAAAGATAAACGCAGAAAATTTTAGCGCATTTCAATCTGCAAACTATCCACCTTTGGCAGAAGTAGGTATTAACATTAAATATAATCGAGAGGCAATTTTAATTCCAAATAAAAAGGCACCTTTACAGACTTTTTTAAATTTCGACAATCATATTGCCATATTAAAGTTATTTCCTGGAATGAATAAAGCCTTTATTGATTCTATTCTTGGAATTTCTGGATTAAAAGGTTTGATTCTCGAAACATTTGGTCCGGGAAATGCCCCTGCAGATGAATGGTTCGTTAAACGCATACGGAAAGCCATTGATAATGGGATAATAGTTCTGGACATAACACAATGTAGCACCGGAAGTGTTATTCTTGGTCGTTATGAAACAAGTCGAAAACTTTATGAAGCCGGTGTGATTAGCGGATATGACATTACTACCGAGGCAGCTACAACAAAAATGATGTGTCTTTTTGGAAAGTATCAAAACCCTGAAGAAATAAAATCATACCTGAATATTAGCATGGCAGGAGAAATTACTACAAATTAGAAAGAAGTTTTTAATTTATTTTTTGTATTTTTCGCCGCGTTTTTTAAATAGTTCTCAAATAATCTGAGAGTTGATTATCTATCTGCTTTTTGATTTTCCAAGAAAAGACAAGCTTCTTTGTCTATTTTATATTTCCTGGATGGACTATTATTAAAATAAGTTCTTTATAATATTTATAATAGTATACTGGAGAGATGCAGGAGTGGTTTAACTGGCATCCCGAGTCCTCGGGAGAAAGCGTG
>JAGLSB010000594.1 GCA_023135955.1 Bacteroidales bacterium
CGTATTTTCCTGCACTATTTGAGATAATGGCTCACCAAAAACAAGTTGATTTTCAGTTTTTAGTTCTGCTTTAAAGGGTAGTGTTGTTGAGCTTTTATCATAAATACAGCTTAATTTTTCACCAGCTACTTTTCTCAAAGCATCAGTAATAATCTCCAGATTCTTATACATTCCAATACTATGCATCTGAATTACGGCAGTTCCGTTATAATAATCGATAATGAGTCCTGGAAGTCCATCCCCTTCAGCATTCACCCATCTAAAAACATTTGTACTTTCTGAATTTACTAATCCTATTTCTATTCTTAGTTTCCAGGCTGCTTCAATACGATTCATGAAAAACTTGCTAAAATCTTCTTTAGGGTCGAAGCTAAGAATCCGTACAGCAATAGAACTCTTCTGATAGTGTCCAAAACCAAGTAATTCATCTTTATTATTGAATACCTCCACCAGATCGCCTTCAGAAGGGTCGCCATGAATCTTTTTGATAGCGCCACTAAATACCCATGGATGCAAACGCATCATAGACTGATCTTTACCGGATTTCAGAATTACTTTAGACCGTTCCATTTGCTTCTACTGTTAAAAGTTTATTATAAATCTCAAGACCTACCCATGCATCGGTGGAAGCGTATCGTGCTTGTGCATCACTAAGTTTTGTTGCTTCCCAGTTCGATAATTGTTGTGCCTTTGAAACCCGGAAACCCAGAACTATAGCTGTTAATTTTTTGAGACTATTACAATGAATTCCATATTCATCAGTTAGTTGCTGCAGTTCAATAAATCCCTTTGCATTGAAATTCTTCAGTTGCTTCAATCTGGCAATATCGTCGTGTATAGAAACTCCAACTTTTAAAATTGAAGGATTCTCGAATAACTTAATTATTGATTGCTGAAAACCAGTAAGGTTTATTCTAAAAAGAAAAACCTCATTTTCGGTTGCTATTTGAATAAGGCTAACCCCGAAATTTTGATTCTTTTTAAAACTGGGTCTTGATTCGGTATCGAATCCTATTATTGAAGATTTTCTTATTTGCTTTATACAATCATTAACGGCGGCAGAATCTTCTACGACAGTAATTTTCCCAGTGTAAGCTTTAATATCTAATTGATTTACTTCGTCTTTAGATATTTCAGTCTGAAAGTGACCATTAATTCCCCTCCCCTTCTTGCTGTCGTTTTGAAATGAACCATTCATTTGTATCGATTTCTTTTCCGCCATGCTTTTCCATGAAAACTGAGTCCATTTTTTCCAAAATTTCAACATCCCTTGTATAGCTTTTATGTAAGTTAAGACTGGCTCGCAATAATTTTGTTCCCCAGTAATTTTCAAAATTCACCATGCAATCCCATATTGCATTATTCATAACATCTTCATTCCCCACCCTAAAATTTTCCAGGAAATCTTTTATATCCTGAAAAATATCTGATAAGTCCTCCGACAGTTCTCTGCTAATTATTTCCAGTCTGTCGTATTCGGTATCTTCGGGAATATCGAGGTATTCGTTTTGCGAGGCTAAATTACCATAAATTTTCTGATATACACTTGACCACTCTTCTTCTGTAACATGCTTTTGATTACCTGAATCATCCTCAGGTTCATTTGGTGGAAGAGAAATCATTTTTGCATAAAGATCAGGAAGTATCTGAAGAATTCTTTGTGTAAAGACTTTCCTTTCTTCAGGCAGATCAGATTCTAAGAGGTCCACAAAATCCTTGGATACTTTTACAAAATCAAGAACCTCAGGGGAATAAACGAAATCGTGAATATTTTCCATTGATAAAATTTATGCCTGTAAAGGTAGAAAAAAGATTGATGGATAATGCAAGATTAACAAGGATAGGGAGGGCAATGTACTGAGGCGTTAGTTGCTGCCTGGCTCCTTTACAACCAGCAATCCATAAACCATGAACTAATTTTATTAATTATACTAGCTGATTTTTCACTCTTTTTTCCATTAAGGATAGGGAGGATATAAAAAAGAGATCGAGTTACTATACCTAAATCAGGTT
>JAGLSB010000595.1 GCA_023135955.1 Bacteroidales bacterium
TTAGTTCTGGCAGGAATAATTGTAATTTTTATGATCATTGGATTAGGAGCAAAAAAAACTGCTGATAATTTCTTAGATGATTATGGTGATGAAATGGAAAAAGCTGTGGAAGATTACGGAAAAGAAATGGAAAAAGGATTGAAGGATTTGGCAAAGGAATTTGAAGATGCCGTCGAGGAAATGGAAGAAGCTGAAGAAGAAAATTAGACAATCATATTTACACAAGCTACTCTGGTTAATCAGGGTAGCTTTTTTTATTTCTGTGGTGCATTGTATCTTCTCCAAAATCTGAATCTTGTTAATGTAGAATAACTAATCAGTATATTAAAAAATCTATACCTCAATAAAAAATGCATTAGCCTGTATCCCAAAAACACTAAAATAAATCCGAAAACTATCATAAAAGAATAGAATAATAAATCGAAATGAGAAGAAAGCCATGATGAGTTTATCAGATCATGTTTAGCTAATAATTTAATAACTGAGTATGGGACAAGAGAAAATGCAAGCCACCAAATTAGGAAAGTATAAGAGTGAGCGGTTTGAATAGCTTGTTTCGGACAGTTATTCATGCATTTCATACAACTTTCGCAGGAGAATGTCCAGAAATTTCTTGTGTCAATTATTTCAATCGCATTCACCGGACAGCTTTTAATACAAATGCCACAATTATCACATTTATTAGTTGCAAAAAAGGTTTTAGCAAGGGCGAAACGGCCAAATAAATAATAAGCCATTGCAATTGGACTTATAGCTAGATCGATAGGTAAATCAAATAATCCGCGATGAACCCTTTTCCCTGCAAATATTCTCTCAGAAAAAAAATAAACTATCTTTTTGCACCGTCGGAAAATCGAATCAACAACATTTTTTCTTAATCCGGGATGAAGAGAAATCCAGTTAGATGGTAAATCCAGTGGTCTGAAAGCTTTTATCCTATATCCCTTAATTTTTAAAATAATAGCAGGCAACAACAAGGCAAGTCCACTCAAACCAGGTGTAAATAGCTTATATAATTTCATGCCCGCTCTGGTATTTAATAGAAATACATCAGATTTTGCTTTAGGAAATTTTGTCAGGAATTTTAAAACCAATGGTGGAGCATTAAATCCATGAGTAGGATAACAAAAACCTAATAATGCATCATTAGGAAGTTCAATAGAATCAAAGCCTTTAATTTCAGAAATATTTACAAGCTGTGCTTCAATATTTTTTGTTTTGGCATTTTCAACAATCCATCCCGCTGCGGTTTTAGCATTACCGGTTCCAGAAAAATAAAAAACTATAATTTTGGAATAATTCACCGAATAAAGTCTTTAGCATTCTTTAATAAATTCAATCTTTTAGCAAATATATCAGATTTCCTTCTCAATAACATATAATATTTATAATTGCTTTAGCTTTACTTTGACCTAATAATCTGTTAGTTAGTCAGATTACTAGAACATTATAAGTCTTGCAGCGTTTAAAGAACAAAGCTTAATTGATCTAGTGAAGATAAGCCTTAATATAGCTGATACAGAAATAGTAATGATTTATTTTCGAGGCAGATCCAATATCATATAGGGAAATACTCCAATTAATGGGACCATTTGGCATTGCACGATAATACCACATACCTCCTGTAATGATTATTTTCAAAGATGCTCCTGCAGATAAATTTGCAGCTAAACTCAAACCAGAACTAAAACTAGTTTTATTCCCAAATGAGACAATATTTTAACATTTACTGAAGTCTTATCAGTAATATCTGAAAGAGCATATAATGTTAAAGGAGAATTTGAATTCTGACCTGTAATTTCATTAAAGGAACCACTTTAGTTTCTATAGTAAGTTGTGTCAAATATCTCTATAAATTAGGAATAATCCAGATAGAATATATCAATCCTTATGAAATTACTTGGATTTAACCAATAATATTACTTACTCACAATGAGTTTTCTATAAACTACTTCTCTCCCAAGTTTAGTCTGAACCAGAAAGGTTCCAGAATTCCAACTTGAAATATCAATTCGCATATTAATGTTTGGATTAGAAGGCAGATGCTCGTGCCAAACTACTTGTCCCAATAAATTATATACGGATATCGATCCCTCAATTACCTGATCTGATTCCATATTAATCATCACATATTTTTTAGCTGGATTGGGATAGAAATTAATTTTTAGTTTATTTGATAATTCCGACTCTGATATTATTGAGACAATTGTTTTTTCATATGTGAATTTATGGGTTCCCGCTGGAATATCTACCTTCAGCCAGCCTTCTCCGGAATCTTTTTCAGGAACCAATTCATTATTAATGTAAATACCAATTATCCCAGGATTATAAAAAGTGACTTCCTGGATTTCAGAAGCGATTATTGAGCCATAAGAACGATTGGAATAAAGACTAATTTTACTGTCCGATTTAAACCCAAAGCCGCCAATCTTAATTGATTTGGAACCGCTAGCAAAATAGAATCTGCAGAGTTCATTGTTCATACGAATTATTGCATTATCACCCATAAAGGAAAAAAAACTGGTATTTATTTCTTGTTCGCCGGAAGAGGTTATGGCATAATCTATTGTTGAAGCAGCAGAATGTTTTATTGATACTCCTGTAAAGTTCATACCTTCAAATCGTTTCATCGTAGATTTGGCATGCGATTTGTCATGGGGAAATAAAATTGTAGCAATCATCGCTTTCCCATTTGCATCTAAATTGTATTTTGCATCAATGTATTTACCAACGAAAGAATCTCCACTACTCATATTGGCCAGTACGCCATCTTTCAGCCTTACCGACTCTGGTTTTGTTCCTAAGAAAATTGAAAGTTGAACTTCATTTGAACTCAAGGATATTGGAGCTATTTTAGCATTATACTCAGTATTCTCTATTACCGGAACAAAATTATGAGCATTTGGATGCCAGTACACATTACATGTTTCCTCGTAATCTGATTCCAACTCATCAAACACAATCCAATAACCAGGTAAACTGACTTTTGGATGGACAAATTGAAAATATCTGATGTGATTTCCTCCAAAGGGTAAAGTAAATGTTGTTCCCAAATTTGAAAGGCCTTTGGCATAGTCAATATCATTTTCTGTAAAACCTTCCACAATGCCTCCTCCAAATTTCCTTACATGACTCTCACCATTAATCGTAGCTGTATTCCCTGAACGGGAATCGTTATGTCTGTAATCCCAGGAGAAACCAAGGATATCCTGATCAATTTTTACATCATAGCCTGAATTGCGTAAAACATGCTCACCATAGGCACATAAATGCAGAGCATTAATATCACTATGTGAATGCCATACGGCTTTTTTGGCATTCCACATTGCGCCAGCCAGATCATTCTGACTACCAGCTCCTTCCAAAAACCAGGCTCCTCCATTTGGGAATATTTTACTAATAGGAGTTATAGCTTCACCTGGTGGATCTGCTATTGTAAGATATGAAAGCAATGTGCCGCCTGGTTCTTCAGATTGATATGCCCAGGAAGCGTGCCCTTTTGCAAGATCAGAGAACCTACCTGCCCTGAATCCAGCATCTCTTCGATACCAGCGATCCGATCCTGAATCGCCAAATGTGTAACTTAATCGGAAAGGTGAAATTGAATATCCATAAAGCCATTCATAGAATTTTATCAATCTGTCATCTGTGTAAGTTTTCTTAATTCCAGTAAAATCAAGCACATCTAAAAAATAGGTTTTAGCGAAACGATCATAATTTAATCGAGCAGCCGGGTAACTGCCTCCATTATATCCTACACCATCCGGACTTATTTGATGAACCAACTCCGGGTAATATCGTAGAGCATAAATAAGGTTACTTTGAGTGTATAACTCCCATACACCTATTAATCCGAAGGCATTTAACTTCCAGGAAGAAATATTAATTTTAAATATCCTGTCAGAGATGATTGCCTCATACGATGTTCTTTTATCAATATCCAAATCATCGTACATAACGTCCATTGCAATTAACAAAACAAAATAACAACTACCGATAGCCTTTGCCTGTGAACTGGATTGGTCATCTCCTAAAAGAAGATCGGTGTCCTTTTCAATTTTATCTAAAATTACTTCTGCATTTCGAACATAAGTTGCTTTATTATCCGGATCCAAAATATAGAGTAAGGCATTAGCAGCTACCAGATTTTGAATATTTACACAGTTTATTGTTAAGTTAAGGGTTGGAGTGTAGGTTTTATTATATGCAAGTTCTGCATTATTTTTAATTTTACTCCATGGATAGGTATCCTGCTTCAAGAAAAGATCAACGTAATTGTCTTTTGAAGTCAACAGAAAGGGGTGTTCTTTTGTTGATTGGGAATAACAAGTAAATATATTTAATAAAGTCAGTAGTAAAACGAAAATCTTTTTTGTCATGGGTCTCAATTTTGACATCCTTTTTTGTCTATTTATTAAT
>JAGLSB010000596.1 GCA_023135955.1 Bacteroidales bacterium
TTCAAATGGGTTTCAGGGATTGGAAGGACAGACAGTACCTGAGATTCCGGATGATTTTGTTGAAGAAGTATCAGAAAGATATATTGAACTGTATGAAAATATTACTGGCTCAAAATTCATTCGCGCTGAGAGTCAGAATGTAGAAGCCAGAATATTTGAAAGCATTAGTAAATATTTAGACAAATTATGATAATAGTAAATTAATGCCTGGAAAGTTAATTTTATACCATATAGTATTTCTTCTGGGAATAGTATTTTACCCAAATATATTATCTGCTCAAGAAAATAATAATATAAAAAAGTCTGATAATAAAGTAATTATTGAGGGTAAGATATATTTTGTTCATGTAGTTAAACCTGGCCATACTCTATATTCAATTAGTAAAATATACGGAGTTCAGGGAAAGGATATTGCACTTGAAAATCCCGGTGTTTATTCAGGCTTGCAAATTGGACAAGTCCTCAAAATACCTGCTGAAGCAAGTGCAAAAGAGGAGGAAATTCTTGTAGTTGATACCTTGAAATTTATCAGGCACGAATTGCAGTATGGCGAAACTTTGTATAGACTTTCAAAAATCTACAATGTTCCGGTTAGCGAAATTGAAAATGTAAACTCTGGTTTGGATTATACTGATCTTTCTGTCGGAACAATAATCCAAATTCCTCGTCATTCATTGTCAAGAGAAGAAGAGGGATTTTATTATCATAAAGTTCGCCGGCGTGAAACAATATATAGCCTATCCAGACAATATAATGTTAACTTGTATGAGATCAGGAAACATAATCCTGAGATAGAAATTGCCGGACTTAATCCAGGTCAGATCATAAGAATTCCTAAATTGACACAAAATTATGTATCAGGTTCGCTAAAGGATGGATCAATTTATGAATATGTAATTGATGGCTCAGAGCTTCTAGAAGAAAGAGAAGTTTTTAGGTTGGATGAATATTCCAGGAGAATGAAAGACTTTAATAGAGGCAGGTTGAAAGTAGCTTTTCTAATTCCTTTTGATTATTATCCAGAAATAATAGTTAAGGACACGATCCTCGACGACCTGGAAGACGATGAAGAGAAAGAAATTGATCCTGACGAAGAAAGAATGAAGAAACTACCAAAGTCGGTCAATTTTCTAGAATTTTTTGAAGGTAGCCTGATGGCAATTGAAGAACTTAAAAGTGAAGGAATAATTGTGGAAGTACAATATTACGACACCAGGAAAAGCCCGACAAAAGTCAGAGAAATTCTTCAAAATAGTTTTATGCTCGATGTTGACCTGATTATAGGCCCTTTTTACTCATGGAATGTTGAGATTGTCTCTGATTTCTCGAAAGAAAAAGGAATTCCTCTAATTTCACCTTTTTATGAAAATAGTGACTTAACGGAAGAGAATCCATTTCTATTTCAGATGAATCCGTCATATAAGATCGAATACAGAACTGCTGCTAAGATTCTGGCAAAAGACTATGATAAAAATTTTCTTTTCATATACGGGAAAGATAGTCTTAAAATGGGTGAATTTGATTATTTCAAAACAAGTCTTCTTGGCGCTTTAAGAAATTTTACTCACGAAGAGAATATAGTTCTGAAAGAGATTGTTTATAAGGATGCTGCAAAATCAGATTTGTCTGATGATCTTGCAATGGCTCTATCAAAGGATAAAAAAAATGTTGTTGTAATTCCTGAAACTAATGAAGCTTTTGTGAGTAATCTTATTACTCAATTATATTTTCAATTAAGAGATTTCGATATTGAGGTCTTTGGAATGCCTCATTTTTCAGGTTTTGATAATGTAGAACAGCAATATTTTCATTCTTTAAATCTGAGGTATGTTACACCCTATAATTTCACTTATTCTGATAGTGCAATCTCTGAGTTTCTGAGTGACTTTCGATTGAAATTCAAATCAGAACCAGTGCATTTTACAAGAAAGGGATGTTCTTATGCCTTTCTTGGATATGATCTGAGCTATTTCTTTATTAAGACTATTAGTAAGGACAATAGGAACTTTATAAAGCTGTTAAATCGACACGATTCTGATGACTTTCTAATTCCGATTCATTTTGTCCGACCATCTAAATATGGAGGATTCGAGAATTATGATCTCAAACTTATTGAATTTAAATCCGATTTTAGAATTGATATACTTGATGTTAGTAATATTCATAAAGAGAGGATTAAGTCAAGAACACCCTGGAATTTTGGATTTGATTATTAAGTGTTAATCATACCTAAGTGAATTCACTGGGTCCTCTGAGTTTATCTTAATCGTTTGAAGATTAATAATTAGTAGGGCTGATAATAAGGTAATTATCAGAGATAACAAGAAAACCCATATTGGGACGGGTGTTAGATACGAGAAGTTCTGAAGCCATTTGGACATTAATAAATAGCTTAGGGGCCAGGCAATAAAATTTGCATAGATTATTAGTTTTATATATTCTAAAGTAAGCATCTTGCTTATAGAAAAGATACTGGCTCCTAATATTTTTCGGATACCAATCTCCTTGCTTCTTTGTTCTGCAGTGAAGGAAACTATCCCAAGAAGTCCCAGACAAGCTATGAAAATTGCAAAAATCGCAAGATATAAAAATAGCATGCTTAGTCTTTTTTCTGATGTATACAAATTATCGAATGACTCATCTACATACCTAAAATCAAAGGGTAAGTCAGGAAATAATACATTCCATAATTCTTCAATATTCTTTAATGTATATTCCGTTGAAGCAGATTGAAGACGTATAACCAGATATTGCGGATTATTTTGTTGAAAATGAATCATTGTAGGCTCTATACTTTCATGCAATGATTTAAAGTGAAAGTCTTTCACTACTCCAATGACATGCAAGCTTATGCTGTCTGAGAATGTTTCATCATAGAAGAACTTTTTGTCAATAGGATCACTCCAATCCAATTGTTCTTGCAATGTCTCATTTATTATTACTGCTGAAGAATCGGAAGCTGTAGACTTTGAGAAATTACGCCCCTGGATAATTCTCATTTTAAATGTTTTTTCAATAAAATATTCATCTACCTGAAAATTGTATATCAACCATGGATCGGAAGTGTAACCTTCAGGGAAATAACTACTACCAGATAAACTCATTCCTGGAATAGAATTAGCAAGGCTGGCAGAATTTACACCTGGTATGTCCAAAAGTTTCGTCTTTAAAACTTCTGCTTTCTTCTGTACTTCTTCATTTCGAAGAAAAACAGAAATCATTCCTTCTTTTTGGAAACCTAGTTCTTTTCCTGTAACATAATTTAATTGGAGGTAAATAATTATTGTAGATATGATTAATCCAGCCGATATTGCAAACTGAATAAAAACCAATATATCGCGTAAAACCCTATTTGAACCACCGGTTCTTAATTTACTTGAGAGAACCTTGGCCGGTTTAAAGGATGAAAGAAAAAATGCAGGATAACTACCTGAAAAAATGCCGAATAAAAATGCCGTAAGAAAAAAGATTAGAAAAATTTCAATATTTGCAGCATGATCAATTTTAATATTTTTGGATGAAATAGTATTAAATAGTGGTAAGATAAGTTCAATAATAGAGATTGAAAATACAAATGCAATCATTGAAAGAAAAACAGATTCTCCAAGAAATTGAAAAATAAGTTGCCTTTTATTAGCGCCATTGATTTTTCTAATACTTACTTCCTTTGCGCGGTTAGCACTTCTGGCAGTAGAAAGATTCATGAAATTTACACCTGCAATAAATAATATTCCTATTGCAATGGCGGTAAGAATATATATATAAGATATATCGCTATTAGGCCTTAGTTCACCAAGTATGTTAGATTTTAAATGAATATCTTGAATATTCTGAAGGTATGGAATTAGACTTATGTTAGCTCCTGAAAAGTCATTCTCTAACTTCTCATTAATGTAATCTACTAGCTTTTTCTCAAATAAAGCTTCGTCAACATCAGAGAAAAGTTTGATATAAGTGTAGTACATAAGATTGGTCCAGTCATCATTTATTTGATTTCCAAGCTCTTTTTTGCGGGTTTCTAATGAAATAATACAATTTAAAGGCAAATGAGTTTCGATAGGAAGGTCTTCAATTAAACCGGTTACAATATAATCATCTGCATTATTTAATCTGACTGATCGTCCCAAAGGGTTTACTTCACCAAATAGTTTATTTGATAGAGATTGAGTTAAGATTAATGTGTAAGGTTCAATTAGGGCTGAAGAAGGATCTCCAGAAATAAACTTAATTGTAAATACATCAAAAAAACTATTTTCAGCATAAATCAAATGATTTTCATAAAACTTAGCATCCTCTGTTGAGAATAATTGATCGCCAGGTACATGTTCGAATAATGTATATTTATCTATTTCAGGCAGTTCTGCCTTCATGGTATAACCAAGTGCATTAGGTGTAACTGCCATATCTAAAGGCATATCACCTAAATTGCCACGAATAGCTACTCTGTATATTTGCTCAGGGTTGTCATGAAAATTATCATAACTTAATTCGCTAAACACATACAATAGAATGGTAAATCCTACTGTTAATCCCAGAGTTAGTCCCAATAGATTAATAATACTAAATCCTTTTTGTCGAGTCAGATTTCGAAAGGAAATTTTCAGATAGCTTCTGAACATAAAAATATTTTCAAAATGGTTTCACAAATTATACCAAGTTAAACAAAATATTGATTTTAAGCGACGAGCATTTTATTCAGTCCGCTCAATTGAATATGAAATGAAGAGATTTAATTCTTTTCATTAATTTGAATATTAAAAAATGGTTGATAAAATACGAGAGTAAAATAATAAATAAAAATAAGGAATGAAAGTGAGGAATACTCCTAAATTCGTTTAAGTATCTATAAAAAAAAGCTGCCCCAGAAGAGGCAGCTTTTTTTTTAGGATTTAAGGATTATTATCTGCTTATCACTAAAGGTTGAGTGATAATTTGCTTCCTCGTCATTAGTTTGATGTAATACAAACCACTTTGTATCGAATTGGAATTCCAAATAATCTTATGATTTCCATTTTTCTTTTCAGTTCTTACCAAAGTTTCAATGCGTCTGCCCATTGCATCAAATATTGCTATTTCGATGTGAATATTTTCAGGCAAACTATAACTAATGGTTGTGAATTCATTAGCAGGATTAGGATATACATCCAATTCAGCCATATTTAAACTGAAATCGTAAACATTTGTTGAAGATGATGTTCGAACTGGCTCACAATAGGTGTCTGTTTGGTTTGTAATTGGATCAGAAACTCTTAGACAAGCATTGTAAATTCCTGGATCTTCATAATAATGTGTGACTATTTTTGTAGAGGAATCCATTACTGTAAAACTTTTCAAATTTTTATCGCCAAAGTCCCACTCATATGAAGCTCCATCACCTGAGCTTGCTCCAACAAAATCTACTGGATATCCAGAGGCCTTCGTTCCTGATGTGTCAACCTCATAATCAAATGCTGCTTTGAGAATATATTCTTCAGACACATTCAATAGTTTAACTTCCTTACTACTACATCCTGAAAGACTATTTTCGATATCTAGTATTACGGTGTAGAATCCTTTTTCTGAGTAAGTGTGACCTGGATTCGCTTCAGTTGATCCGTTACCATCCCCAAAGTCCCAACTATAAGTGTCTGGTTCCCCTATGGAGTTATCAACAAATACTACATCTCTGGATAATGAGTCGACAGTGAACATAAAATCAGCCCGACAGTCCGTTGCAGATGAAGGAGCAACAGGAATCCACTTGCATTGCATATTAGGAATTCCGAAATTGTTCCATACAGTCAGACAGGTTAAATAATATCCTGGCTCAGGATACTCGTGGATAGGATCAAATTCATCCGATTGATTTCCATCACCAAAATTCCATACATGATGTTGAATATTACCAAAGGATTCATCTTTAAACCTTATTGAATTTGCAAGATCTTCTGGTTGATATATGAAATCAGCCTGACAATCCATGCCCTCATCGCCAACAAGTAAAATAGTTTCAAAATAATCCATACAGTCATTCTCAGTATTGTATGTATTCAGACTTACTGTATAATAACCTGGGGCCGAGAATTGGTGAACAGGATTTTCCTCAGTAGTGTAAGTTCCGTCTCCAAATATCCATAACATTTGAGTATAATTTCCAATAATACTATTATGGAAAAATGCAGTGGCAGTTGTGGATTCGATGTAATATTCAAAACCTGCTGAGCAGTCAATCTCGCCAACCTGAATTTCTTTAACAATATGATCTAAACAAACTTCACTAGAGTCAATTACTGTAAGTCCAATAACATATTCTCCAGGTTTAGGATATGCAAATGAAGGAGACTTGACAGTGCTAAATTTACCATTACCAAAATCCCAATAGAATTTTTCAATAGGACCAGTTGATGTATTTACAAGATTTACTTCCAATGTTTCAGGGTTGATCTGCGCTTCAAAGTCTGCCTTGCATTCCACAGCACCAATTTGAATAAATTTAGCAAAATGATCCATGCAATCATTTGTAGCATCAAAAACTGACAATGTGATTAAGTAGAACCCTGGAGTATCATATTGATGTTGTGGATTTTGACTTTCTGAAGTAGATCCATCGCCAAAGGTCCAATACCATTTCTCGGGATTACCCAGGGACCTGTCTTCCATGTAAATTTCTTTAGTAGAGGGTTTGACAAAAAAATCAAATTCAGCACTTATTAGACAGGCAACTTCACCTACTCTAATTGTTTTGCATATTTCATCTGAATTTCCAGTGTTTTCATCAAATACAACCAGACAAACATCATACATCCCAGGGCCTGTGAAGGTATGGATGAATGAAGATTTGCTAATCATTTTTCCATCTCCTGTTGTCCAATACCACTGGGTTATATTACCAGCAGATAGATCGCTAAAGGTTACACTTTGACCATCATCTAATAGGAAATAACTAAAATCAGCTTTTACAAGTGTATTTTCATCAGCTCCTACTTGAACTTCTGTACAATAAACAGACTGGCATCCAGTATTATTATCGAAAACTGTAAGACATACTGTATAGATGCCAAGATCCTTATATGTATGCTCAGGTTTCTCTAATTCACTTACAGTATTGTCTCCAAAGTCCCAGAAATATTCTCCGGTATTCAGTGATGTATTTATGAATTTGACTAAACCACTCGTATTGTTTACTATAAATGAAAATCCAGCATCGCAGGTTACATTACCTACTATTAGCTTTCTAACAACAGACGAAAGGCAGTCATTTTGGTCATTAAAAGTTGTTAGAGAAACAAAATAAGCTCCATCAGTAGTGTAGCGATGAATTGGGTTCTGTTCATTAGAGAATGTACCATCTCCAAAATCCCACTCCCATTGTGTAGAGCCACCTAAAGATAGATCTGCAAATTGAACGTTTAAACTATTAGTACTATCAATAGAAAAGTCAAATTTTGCTTCACAGAGTAAGGTTTTTTCATTAACCCAAATATGTTGTTCAGCGCTATTAGATCCACAACTATTTGTTACTTCCAATCTTACATTGTACTCACCTGCTTCTGTATAAATATGATATGGATTTCGTAAGGTTGAGGTTTTTCCATCACCAAAATTCCATAAATAGGTGTTATTATCTATATTGCCACCATATTCATTATAGTTATAATATCTGAACCAGGCAGTATCCATTCTTGATACATCCATATTTTCGATACCAAATGACGCATCCGGAATGTTTGTATCGCTAATATTAACATTAGTATTTAAAATATCCACGCGACCACAACTGTTTGTTGCAGTTACAAACGCATTATAAACTCCAGGTGCGCTATAGGAATGAATTGGGAATTGCTCAGTACTCGTATTTCCATCCCCAAAATCCCAAACATAACTTAGCCCACCAGCAATCTGAAATTTCACCATATCGCCAGGACATACAGACATGTCAGGTCTATAATCATCATTATAATGGTACCGTTCAAAAATCCCATCCAGAAACAAAACTCTATCTGCACATGAATCAACGGATGGAGAAAATTGCAATTGGTTTTCATTTGGTTTAGTGAAGTTATAAGGAACCGCACCTCCACAGCCATAATCCTGGAATTCAATGGTTGAAACATCAGGGTAAGATGGGTAAATATAGGGCCCACCCGATATGTAATTACTTTCCATCCAATGATCTAATCCATCCCTATATTCCATAAAGTAATAATAGCCATCCATATCTTCATATAATTCAAGAACAGCGAAAATACCCGGACTTACTTCTCTAAACCATGAACCTTCCGGCTTTTCGGAATTACAAACACCATCCCAAAGAGGATCAATTTTAATTCCCAAAGGTGAAATATCCGTTATAAGTGTATAGCCTCCCGGAGAAAGCGGAATGGAATTGATCATTTGCATCGTACCATCCATCAATGTTCCCCAGGCCTCAGGCTCATCCTCAAGGTTTATTTCGCCACAGAAATATCCTGCTGCAATTCCTACTTCATTCATTCCCATCATATTCATTGGTGCCCATGCAGTTACAGTTTCTCCAACTACAATATTAGCACTAACGAATTTGACGATTCCATCGGGCGGTCCAGGATCATCCCCTTCAGGTGCAGTTTCACCCTCCATAGGTACAGTATCATCCTGTACATATAATCCTTCATACCAAAAATAAATAAAGAATGTATCACCATAAATTGGTAGCCAGGCATCCCATTGAACTAAAATATCTAGTTGATGATCAGTTGCATCATTTTGTACAGACCAGTCGGTAGGTTCTCTCTTGCTGCCATCTTGTGTGGAATTAGAAACATGATAAAAGGGTTTCCTGGTTTCGTCATTATTAATAAAAACTGCTCCGCTTGTTTCTACGAAATTGCCACAAATATTTTCAGCTTTAAAAATAAAATTAAACGGCCCTGTACCAGAATATTGATGTTGAGCAATTGTATGTAATTCTAAATCAGTTATTCCGGTAATGTCATTTATTACCGTTCCATCTCCAAAATCAATATGATATTTATAGTTATTATTAGGTCGAAAATTATCATCAAAGAAGTATACTGTTTCATCAGGGCAAATTTCCAATGGTAATATTCCTAAAAATGCTTCAGGTTTCACACCAGGATCTACATTAACATATTTAGATACAGATGTAACACCCCCACAACCTGTTGTGGCTGTTAATATGACCTCATGAAGACCTGGAACATCAAATTTGTGTCGGGCATCTCTTGCCGTTGTTGAACCACCGTCTCCAAAATCCCAATTATAAATAACTTCATTATAATAATAAGAATGGTTTCTAAATGAAACATATTCACCTGTACATACCGTTAAGGTATCTAAATACTGTAATTGGTCCCAATCCATATCATATTCGAACATGAAAGACAAGTCATAAACAATTTCATCTGGATTTATTAGAACGTTTATAGTTTGTACTGCTGTATCAGATATACCACAGCCTGTAAGTATAATATGCTCAACTGTATATTCTCCTTCTTGAGAATATCGATAAATGGGATCCCTTTCAAAAGATTCTCCACCGTCTCCAAACTTCCAATGATGTGTTCCGGAAGAATGTGAATAGAAATATATTTTAGTTCCAGGACAAGGATCAGGATAATGAGAGTTAGTATGAAAATCAAACCAGGAATTAGCTTCAGGATTATAATCTATAACTACTTCTACGCTCTTGGTGTTTGTATTGCCACAAATATTTGTAGCAGTAAGGGTAACATTATAGGATGCTGTATCCTGATCGGGGTAAGTATGGACAGGATCTCTAAGATCAGAAGTATTGCCGTCTCCAAAATCCCATAAATAGTTTGTTAAATTACCATCGACATTAAATGATATTTCTTCGTTTGGACAAATAATTGAGCTGCCATAAATGTATGGGTTAAATTCAGGTATTGCAGTGGACAGGATTTCTATTTCCTGACTTATACTGTTTGATCCACATTCATTATCAACTAATAAATTTACAGTATATATTCCTTCATTGAGATAAGTATGGACAGGATTATTTTCATATTTGGAATAACCATCTAGTAAACCTCCGTCACCAAAATCCCATTCAACATAATATATATATAATTCTGACCAAACAGAGAAAAATACCTCTTCACCTGGACAAGCAGTTAATCCTTGTTCTACATGAAAAGTATCTACTAATCCAGAAACATCAATCATCTCACTATAATATCCAAGATGACTTACATCATCCCAAATATTAAGTTCAATCATATGATGTCCTTTAAATAATGTCTGAGGAGCAGGGAACTGAGCAGTGTCAACAACAATTCCATCTATCCTCCATTCATAGGAAAGACCTCCTGTAAATGTATATATCATACTCGTATTATTAACATTAACATTTACCGGCTCGCAATTACTCCCATATTCCAAATAAAAGCTTGTGGAATTTTGTCCACTCAGGCTTATTGTTGAAAATAGAATTAGACTTGCAAAAATGAATTTTGTAAATTGAAGTTTCATATCATTTATGTTTTTGGTTACTAAATAATATTTTACGGAATACTGCGGGATAAGTTACTGTTATTATTAATAAATGTCAATAAATTATTATTGAATTGACATATTAAGTTGACAAATTAGGTTATAAAAATTTGTTAATCAACAAATTATTCGCGAAAGTTTAACTTTAACATTTTTTGACAGAAGGTCTAAAAATGGTTATTAGAGTTTTAATCCAATGATGATAACATCATCAACTTGCTCAATATCTCCTCTCCATTTAATGAATTTGCCTAAAAGGGTTGCAGCCTGATCAGAGAAATTCATATGGTGGATATCCAGAATTAGATTTTTAAATTTTTTAGCCATGAACTTTTTTCCTTTTTCTCCACCAAACTGATCCATATAGCCATCAGAAAAGATATATAAGCAGTCATCTTTATGGAAATCAATAATATTATTTTTGAAAGGATCTTTTTTCATAAAGTGAATTCCAATTGGCATTTTGTCAGCTTTATATTCAATAAGTTCTTTTTTTCTAATTATGTACAAAGGATTATATGCTCCAGCATATTCAAGTTTTTGGATTTCATGATTAATAACAATTACAGCTATATCCATTCCGTCCTGGGCTTCTCCTTCCTCGCCTGTTTGATGAAGAGAAGCGACTACATTTCTTCTTAATTCATTAAGAATTTCATTTGCCTGTGTAATTTTATTTTTAATTACAATTTCATTTAAAAATGTAACACCTAACATACTCAAGAATGCACCTGGAACTCCATGACCTGTGCAATCGGCTGCCACAACAACAGTTTTACCATCTACTTCTGTCATCCAATAATAATCGCCTGAAACAATGTCACGAGGCATATAAAGAATAAAATGATCTTTGATACTCTTTTTAAGAATAGCATCAGGAGGAAGAATAGCAGTTTGAATTCGGCTTGCATACAATATACTATCTGTAATTTCTTGCTTTTGCTGCATAATCTGGTCGCGCTGATGCTTAATCTCCATATTCTGCTCTTCAAGAAGTATGTTGGCTTTTTGTTTTTCCTTATATTCTCTATAAAATAATATTGAAAAGATCACAACTACAAAAAGTCCGAATACGACTGATATTAATAGTACTCTTTGTCTTCGGTTCTCTGCTTCAACCCTCATTATTTCAGCATCTCTGGCTAAAGCTTCCGCTTCTTGTTCTGCAAGTTGAGATCGCTGAATTTCCAGTTCTTTTTCTTTTCTATCGCTTTCGTACTTTGCTTCCAGTTCTGATATTTGCTCCAGGTATTCTTCAGAGATAGTTGAATCTTTAAGTACATTATAATATTTGAAATTTTTCAGAGCTGTCTGGTATTGACCCTGTTCTTCATTAACAAGAGAGATATCTTTATATATCTCGAATACTTCTACCTTGTGACCTAATTCTTTATTGATTTGCAGACTTTGATTAAAAAAGGGCAAAGCTTCGTGATATTTCCCCCACTTTGAATATACTTTTCCAATATCTCTAAGATTAGACGCCATTTCCTTTCTGTTTCCAATCTCGCGATTAATTTTAAGTGCATTTTGGGAATACATCAATGCATCTTCAAAATTTCCTCCTTCAAGGTAAATATTGCCCATATGATTTTGAGCAGAAGCAATTCCGGGTTTATAATTTATGGATTCAAACAATCTTAGAGCATTCCTGAAATTTACTAGAGCCTCACCATAATCCTTCAGCTCTCTATGTACTAGTCCTATATTATTATAATTACTTGCCGCATCAATTTTTCGACCAAGAATTTTAAAATAATCAAGACTCTGAGAGTAAAAGTCAAGTGCCTTGCTGTAATCTACGCCAACATAATAATATATATTGCCCATATTACTTAAGGCTCTTGCCATTTGAAGTGTATCACCCAATTCTACTTGCAAGTCTAAATTTCTCTGATAATAGTCCGTCGCTTTCTGAAAATCTCCCCAATTTTTGTATATCACTCCAATATTGGTCAGCATGGTTCCAATTTCCTTTTGATTACCCAATTCTTCTTGTATGGTTAATGCCGATTCCCACGATTTTAAAGCTTCTGCGTATTCTCCTGTATAATAAAAAACTATACCAATTGCACCAAGCGATATCGCTTGTGTTTTCTTATTATTAAGAATAATTCCTATTTCAAGTCCTTCATTAGCAAGTTCAAGTGATCTGGTAGGGTTTGTAGTACTGAGCCTCTCAGCAAGGCTATTCATGCTATTAATCAATTTTACACTGTCGGAACATAATCTAAGAATCTCGACTTGTTTTTCAAAATACTCGAAAGATTTTTCTGTATCCTGTCGTGCATATAATGAACCTAAAAAATCATATATTTTTGCAGTAATAATATTTTCTTTGCGTTCAAGACCAGATTCGAGTGCCAGATTAGCATAATTAACGGCATCTTTTAATTCTCTTTTCCTTGCACTTGCAATAGCCCAATCAAAAAGAGTAGTGGTTTTTAAACTATCCGGTGTGTTTTCAATTACAATCAATAAAGAGTCTGACATGGGTTTATCCTGACCACTAAGATTAATAGATAACAGCAATAATATTATGGATAGCCTAAAAATCCTGAACATTGACATGATTTATTTGGTAGTTGTAAATGTAAATTATTTAATCATAAAAAACAATATAGGATTCCTCGAAGAGTGCTCGAAAGCTTTTTATATAAAATTTGGACACACGTTTTGAAAAAGAAATGAAATTATGATTTTAAGTTATATGAAAATATAGATAAAAAAAAGCTCTTGAGAACTTAATTTCAAGAGCTATATTTAAAGCAATCTAGTTGAAAATAACACGCAAATTATTAGAATCTATTCGCTTGCTTTTTCAAGTCTCTTGATAATCGAGAAAATAAATGCAGCAGCAAGCAAGCTACATACTATAAATATCAGCCACAGTTGCCACAGATCAAGCTTACCCCAGAAGGCACTCCCAATAAATAATAATTTATTTCCAACGGCCGTTGCAAGTAACCATCCACCTTGCATTACTCCCTGGAATCTAACCGGAGCGACTTTTGAAACAAATGAAAGTCCCATAGGGCTTAGGAAAAGTTCAGCAATAGTAAGAATCAGGTAGGATGACATTAACCAATATGGCATAACGCGAGATGAATCGGGAACCGGATTATATTTTACTACTCCTGCTTCATCAACTACTTTAAGCTCGTGTGGTGAGACAAGATTTAAGGAGGCAACCAGAATAACTAAAAATCCTAGTGCTGCTATAATCATCCCAATGCCAATTTTCTTTGGAGTTGAAGGTTCTATTCCTTTTTTGTTAAGCCAGGAAAATACTCCCATAACCACAAAAGTGAGAGAGACTATAAAGAGAGGGTTAAATGATTGGAATACTTCAGGTGAAATAGGGTTCTGAGCATCAGCGGCATTATAATAGAAATAAGCAGCTGTTCCACCAGCTACCATTAGAGCACCACCAATAAGTCTGGCGTTCAGAGTTCGTTTCCTTCCTGCTAAAATAAATAGACCTGAAAGAAATGCAAGTACAGATAAAATGTTTTCAAGTGTGAAAAACATAAAAGTAAAAGGAGGAACCGCTTTGGCCGTATAGTCTCTTGCAAAGAAGGTTAAAGTTAAACCGTTCTGGTGGAATGACATCCAAAAGAATATTACTACGAAGAACACCAGAATAAGAGCAATAACTCTCGATTTCTCTTCTTTTTTAGATATCATAATAATCCAGGTAACAAAACCAGCAAAAAGAGCAAATGCCATACCGGTTGCGAAGTCTTTTACAAGACTGATAAGAAAAGCTGTAATAACAGCAGCACCAAGAGCTACAGGTAAAGCCATTGGCTTCTCTGAGAGAGTGATAGTTTGCTCATCAGCCTGTTTTTCTCTGGTTGGAAGGTGCTTATTAAATATAAGATATACTATCAGTGACAATACCATTGCTGCTGCTGCAATTCCAAAGGCATAATTGTAACCAACTGCAAAACTGCTAAGATATGATTCTGTAAATGCCGATAAATCTGTTACAGGCCCGTTTAGGCTAACCTGATCTGCTAATGTTTGCAATTGTCCTGGATCCTGTAAGGTACCATTGTCATACTGATGACATAAGGCCGGTATACTACCATCATGAAGGAACCCATTAGACTTAAGCCACCAGTTTCTGACACCAGTTGCTGCAAAAGGAGCAAAAAAGGCGCCAATATTGATACCCATATAAAACAGAAGGTAAGCAGTATCTCTAACTTTTGCATATTTAGGCTCATCATACATTTGACCAACAACAGCCTGCAGGTTACCCTTAAAAAAGCCATTACCCAGAGCAATTGTCATTAGTCCAATAACCGTAATTGTTAAGCTAAGACCAGGTAGGACAAGCAATGCGTATCCACCAAACATAACTACCTGTCCAAGCAAAATAATGAATTTGTATTTCTTTGTAGCGTCTGCAATTATACCGCCAAGTAGGGCAAGTGCATATATAGCGAAATAAAACCAACTGTAAATACCGCCGGCAGCATTTTCGTTCAGACCAAATTTAGCCTGCAAAAACAGTACAAGTATGGCCATCATGGTGTAGAAACCAAATCTCTCTCCCATATTAGTAAAAAAGGCAACGAGTAAACCTTTAGGATGATCTTTGAGCATAATCTAAGTTTTAGTTATAATTTTCGTAAAAAATAGCCTCAAATATAGAACTTTTTTAATAATGATTTATGTGTTATAGAAAAGAAAGGGGAAATAGTGTG
>JAGLSB010000597.1 GCA_023135955.1 Bacteroidales bacterium
TTGGTGAATTAAATCTTGAATTACATGAAAATACATCTGTAAAGATTGCTGGATTTAGTGATGAAATGATGACATATTACATTATAAAGAAACCTCAGAATTAATAGATATGGGTAGTTTTTAAATGCATCAATCATCATATAGAGATCACTTAATTCAATTTTCTATCTTATACTCTTAAGAGTAATCAATTTCGAATATTGTTAAACAAAAATAGGAATAGTCAAGCCTAAAGAATTCAAAATGTATGAATAACCTTTATAACAGATTATTCAAATATAAACCACAACAGGAGATATCTTCTTGTGAGAATTTCATTACTGAAACTTTTGTTCATTTATTAGAATTTAGTCTTTCTCAAAAAACACCCTTTGTTCTTAAGTTCATGGAATTTCTTGAGCATGCAATATTAATTGAAGATTATGAAAAAACATTTATTGATACACAACGTACTTTCGAGACTAGTTATAATTTATGGGCAATTCCAGATATTACAATACAAATAAAAGACAGCTTTTATTTCATTGAAGTTAAATATGATTCCAGCATTAATATTTATACTTTACCGGGGAATATTGAAAAAAAAATAAACCAAATAGAAAAGTATCAGGGCATTAAACTGCCCTTAAATTCTGACAAACATATATATACATTAAGTTTATCAAAAGCTAATATTGATTTTGATAAGCAAAACAAAGATTTTCAAAAAGAGATCTTATGGCAACATGTATACTTTTTACTACTTGATTATAGAACTGACAATTCAGTTGAAAAATATTTACACAATGAGTATAAAAATTTTATGGAGGACAATAAAATGGCAATTCCAAAAGTATCTTATGAATTAGTTAATGGCATGCAGTCATTGAATAATCTTTTTCAGCAAATTGAAACAGCACTTGAAGATTTAAATATTCCCTTTAACCGATCATTCGGATATTCATGGTCAGGATATTACATGTTTAAAACAAAAAAGAAAACTGATAATTTAGGATTTATTGGAACTTACTGGGAAAAGGATAGATTGACTTTTACTTTTGCAAATGAAATAGCGAACAAAAACATATTAGATAGAAATATAGAAAGTGATTTTGAAAGGCAAAAAGACAACAAAGTATTTTGTAAATATTTTGAATTTGAAAAAGAATGTTTTTTCTGTTTACAACCCGAGGAGCAGCTTGAAAAGATAACAGGATGGATTAATGAAAACAATAACTTGTTGATTAATTTGTCAACATAAAGTATTATTGAAAAATTACAAGCGTTATTTAATTACCAGAATAGCCCCGATATATTATTTATATCAAGTTAAAGGAAAACTGCATATCTTTCGCAAAATCAATACATAAAAAATGGAGCAGCTATTAATAACCAGTTTCCAAAAAGAAGATTTTGAAGAGCTTATTATGACTTGTTTAAAGAGGGTTTTAAAAGATTTTGAATTAGGAAATATACAACAAGAGAAAATAAACGAAGAAATCTTATCCACTGATGACCTTCAGAAAATGTTTAAAGTCTCTAAAGTAACCATTCATAAATGGAAAAAGAAAGGTCTTATACCCTACTATAAGATGAATCGGAAGGTTTATTTTAAGAGATCAGAAATAATTGAAAGTTTAGCTCAGAGGAAGAGGAAGCTAGAAATATAAGTTTCAAAGCTAGGGTTAAACAAATCCCGATATTAAGTAGATTAAAAAAAAACGGTTTAATATCTTTTAATTCTTTCGCCATCTTTCGCAAAAAGTTCAAACCATGTTAAAACCGGGATGGATTTTTGAAACTTTATTTTGAGTTGAATTAAAATTTTATTGGGGGAAGTTGCCAAAACTAATCGATTAGATAAAATTAAGAGAATAGTAGCTGGGAAAGATGAGTTGCTGACAGCATTATTTAGGAGAACATATCAAACGCTTTCTCCTGTGGCAAAAAGAATTTTTCTTACATTATCAAGTTGGCGTACAGTTATACCTCAGTTGGCGCTTGAATCAGTTATGTGGAGACCAGAAAATGAAAGAATGGATGTGGAAAATGCTATTGAGGAGTTACGAAAAAGTTCATTAATTGAAGTGTCAACTTCTGAAGAAGATGATTCAGTATTTCTAGGTGTTCCACTGGCTGCATCAATATTTGGGCACTCAGAATATGATATAAGTCCAGAAAAGATTAGTATTAATATCGACAAGGAGTTGCTAATGGAATTTGGAGCCGGAAAACAATCTGATATAAAGAATGGCTTTGGTCCTAGAATAGAAAGAAAATTTAAAAGTTTTTCTAGAAAAGTGGCAAGTGGCACTAGTGTTAAGTTAATCATGTATTGACGGATAAAGTCGTTTTAACTTTATCCTCGATTCTTTTGTTGTGAATTGCCAGTTTATTGAACTCGTTTTATTCTTCCTATGGTTCTCCCAGGCATCGA
>JAGLSB010000598.1 GCA_023135955.1 Bacteroidales bacterium
GTGTAGGCATTGCACAATTCCTTACCGTTTACCATTAGCTCAAATCTCTCGGTAAGTTCATCGTTATCCCTGTGTTTTTTACACAAAGGAGACATCTCAACCGGATAATCTTTGATGAATGTTGGTTGAATATAATTTCCCTCACATTTTTCTCCGAATATCTCGTCAATGAGTTTGCCTTTGCCCATACTATCATCGATTTCAATATTTAATTCTTTGCATACCTTTCTGATTTCATCTTCACTCAAGCCATTAAGGTCATAACCTGTATGCTCTTTAATCGAATCAAGCATAGTAACTCTTTTGAAAGGTCTCTTGAAATCAATTTCTTTATCCCCAACTTGCACTTTTGTTGTTCCATGAAGATCAAGAGCAACTTTCTCAATCATTTCTTCAGTGAAATCCATCATCCAGTTATAGTCTTTGTAAGCCACATAGATTTCCAAAACTGTAAATTCCGGATTATGAGTTCTGTCCATTCCTTCATTTCTGAAATCTTTGGAGAATTCATACACTCCCTCGAATCCACCTACAATCAATCTTTTTAAATAGAGTTCATTGGCAATCCTCAGATAAAGTGGGATATCAAGTGCGTTATGGTGAGTGATAAATGGTCGTGCTGCAGCTCCACCAGGGATTGATTGTAAAATCGGAGTCTCAACTTCAAGATAGCCTTTTGAGTTGAAAAGCTCACGGAAAGATGTATAAATCTGTGTCCTTTGTCGAAATGTGTCTCTTACTTCTGGATTTACTACCAGGTCAACATATCTTTGCCTGTACCGAAACTCCGGATCTGTTACAGCATCATATGTTTTTCCGTCTTTTTCCTTTACAATAGGAAGTGGACGAATAGATTTGCTCAGTACAACTAATTCCTTAACATGAACAGAAAGTTCGCCAACCTGTGTGATAAAAGCAAAGCCCTTAATACCGATGAAGTCACCAATATCGAGTAATCTCTTGAATAAAGTATTATAGTTACTTTTGTCTTCACCTGGACAAATTTCATCACGATTTAAATAAATTTGTATGCGCCCTGTATCATCTTGTATCTCAGCAAAAGAAGCCTTTCCCATTATTCTCCGACTCATCAATCTACCGGCTAAAACTATATCCTGATAAGTACCGTCCCCATCCTTAAAATTATCTTTAAGTTCCTGTGCCTTACAATTTACGGGGAAGGCTGCCTGCGGATAAGGATTAATCCCCATTTTTCGAATTTCCTCAAGAGAATTTCTTCTAATTTGCTCCTGTTCACTAAGGTTCTGTGTGCTCATATTTTTCTGTAAAAATTTTTGCAAAGTTAGTAAATCTCCTGAGACCGTAGAAATCGATTTACCCACAAAACTCGCAATATATTATCCACCACACCAGCACACCAGCACTCCCGATATCTATCGGGAAGCACACCATCACACCATTTTCCCATTTATTTCATTTTTTGAACCGAAAGAATACCTTTGCTGTTCTAATAGGTGAAAACGTGAGTATGTGGTTTATGGAAAATGGGAATTTGAGAATGTGAGTATACGGAATCCCGTAACCCCGTAACCCCTGTAACCCCCGTAACTACATACCCCCACTACCAAACAGAAAAATGATAAACAGGAGATCAGGATTTTTAATAATAATATTTTTAATTCATAGCTGGTTCTTATTTTCACAGGAAGCACGAATTAGTGTTCAATTGGATGAAGATCAAATATTAGAATGGAGTGTATCTGATGAAAATTATAGTACGATTATTTCTTCTGAAATGTATGATAATGAAGACAGTATTGATTTTTTCCTTCCTGTTAATCAGCACTATTATCTAGATGTTTCCATCATAGATCCCGGATTTTCTGATTCAATAGTTTTCAATTTACAAATTAATGGAAACGATATTCTTACTATCCTTGACACTAAGGAAGGAGATCTGTCTTTACCATTTTTTACAGGAAATTTTGGGAATCAGTTGAAAATAATTGGTGGGACAGATGCTGATATTGAGGATTTCCCGTGGCAAGTTTATTTAAGAGCCGGAAATTATTTATGTGGAGGATCTATTATTAGTGAAAAATGGGTTCTTACTGCAGCTCATTGCGCATTTGATGAAGATGAGAAATTGATTCCCCCGGAGGAAATGTCTATTAAGGTGGGAACTTCTTATCCAGGGAGTTTGGCTGCAGGTGATTTATATTATGTCGAGAATGTAATTATTCATGAAGGTTATACATCTGAGGGTTACTTAAATGATATTGCCTTATTGGAATTAAAAGAAACTATAGATTTTTCAGTAGCTAATTATATTGAATTAATATCAATAGATGAAGTTGAAGCAGGAGCTGCTGATCCCGGTGTTTTATCCTGGGTTACAGGATGGGGCCTTACTTCGATCGATCCTGATGAGTTTCCATCATCCCTTCAAAAGGTTGAATTGCCAATCGTAGCGAATGCTTCTGTGCGATCAGTATGGGGTAATGTTCATGAGTCAGTTTTAATGGCGGGATATATAGATGGTAATAAGGATGCCTGTAAAGGCGATAGTGGTGGTCCCCTTGTTGTTCCTGTGGGAAGGAATTATAGACTTGCCGGAATTGTAAGTTGGGGAGCAGAGGATTGTTCAACCTACGGAGGTTACACCAGTATTTCTTCTTTTGAGGATTGGATTCGATCTAACTCCGGCGTTGAAAGAAGATTTATTCCTGACGAACCTTATGGAGACTCAATTATTTGTCAAACAGTCTTGTTAACTGAATATACTCCAATACCAGTTGTGGGTGTTAATAACTATGAGTGGATACTAATTCCAGCTGAAGCAGGAACTATTCACAAAAATAATAATGTAGCTGAAGTTAACTGGTCAGAAAGTTTTATAGGAACAGCAGAACTTGGAATAAGAGGCTTCTTTGATGGAGCATATACTGAGTGGACATATAAAAGTATTGAAAAGGTTAATATCACTTCCGTAATTAGTCAGTCTGTCGACACTTCTCTGTGCTCAGGATTTTCAATTGTACTTTCTGTTGATGCTGAGGGTAGGGATTTATTCTATACCTGGACAAGGAATGGAGAATTTTTAAATTCGGGTAGCGAAAACTTAATTTCTTTTCATTCTTTGTCCTCCGAGAATTCAGGCAACTATTTATGTGAAATAAACGGAATGTGCGGAAACACTACAAGTGAGAATATATTTCTTGATGTTTATCCTACTACCGAAATTACTTTTACCAGTAAGGATCAAGATCTGAATATTGGTGATGGAACCATACTTGAGGTTATTAGCGAAGGCCACGATCTTTCTTATTTCTGGTATAAGGACGGAAATCAGATACCAGAAGAGGATTTATCATATCTTGTAATAAATGAATTGGATGCTGAGGATATTGGAAACTATACAGCAGCAGTTTCAGGGACTTGTGGAACTGAAGAAAGCGATTCTATTTATCTTTTTGTTTCCGGAAAAAAAGATAATGAAGTAGAAAATGCAAGGGCCATTCTCTGGCCAACTCTCCTGGAAAATGAAATGACTATTGCCATCGATTCAGATGAGATTTACAACATTACAATCTATGATTTATATGGGAAATTAATACGGAGTATTCCCGATTGCCAATATCAAACAGTTATTTCAGGAAATGACCTTTCATCTGGTACTTATATTCTTAAACTTGACACCAGGAATTATCAGGAAACATTTAGGTTTATAGTTTTATAAGAGGAACAGCTTTTTTTAAGATTAATTCAAAATAGCGATTTCTTCAAATCCCTCTTTAGGGGGATATAGGGCAGGGTCAACGCATATAAAATCTATAGATTCTTAAGGAGGCAATCATTTCTTCTAAAATTGGTTCTTTACTTATGAGACTTCTTTTTTTCTTTTTCAGGAAAGTTTAGTTTATGTTATTGATATTTAAGCCTTTCAGGCTTATTGAAATCATACCCCTGCATTATAATATTTAAATGTGTTGACCTGGGATATAGGGCTAACCTTAATCCTAAATATTAAAGATTGAATTAGAATTTATTTTAACTTTTTCGAATAATACACAACGTTTTTTGAGTCTTTTTTACATTAAGAAGTATAAAC
>JAGLSB010000599.1 GCA_023135955.1 Bacteroidales bacterium
GATTTGGAGGTAGAGGTGTTGTTTACGACATCTACAAATATTCCATATAAATATGATTAAAAACGGTTTTGTAATAGAGCCTTACCCTGAATTATTACCTGATTATAAGATATGTCCATTTTCAGAAAAAGACATCTTCACAAACAGAGCATTACCAAAATCAGATTTCGCAGATGACTATTTTAACACCCGATTTACAAACAAAAAAATATTATATACCTTAAATGGAAGAGAAGCTATTTATATAGCATTAAAGCATTATAAATTAAAGAAAAATGATTGCGTTACCATTTTTACAACCACAGGAAATTTTTACATAAGCAATTGTGTAACAAAAGAGATAGAAAAAGTTTGCAAATGGTCCAGACAAATTGAGACAAATACTAAGGTAATTCTTGTGAATCATGAATTTGGACAACCATTCGAAGAGCTTCATTCTCTGTATAAATATAATCTCCCTATAATAGAAGATTGTGCACACTCATTTTTTTCAACCGATATAGAAAATAGAATTGGAGAGGTGGGGGATTTTGTTATATTTAGTTTCCCTAAAGCTTTTCCAATACAATTTGGTGGTTTATTAGTCTCTAAAAAAGAGATCCAATTCACAAGTGAACTTGACATATTATCAAAGAATTACTTAAATAATACAATAAGCCACTATATACCACAAATTAAAGAAATAAAAACAAAGCGAGTTCAAAATCATCAATTAGCTGAAGAATACTTTGTTGAGATAGGATGTGGGGTAAGATTTAATGTCAATGAAAAGAAAATACCTGGCGTTTTTATGTTGATAAACGATGAGATTGACTTGCCAAAATTAAAAGAGTACTATTACAAGCATGGTGTTCAGTGCAGTGTTTTTTATGGAGAAAATACATTTTTCCTTCCTATACATCAAAATATAAATCAAACGGATATTGAATATTTTATTGAAATTTTAAAATCTTTTAACGTAGTATGATTCTTTCAAATATTAAATTAGGGGTGGATGTAAACATTGATCCAAGTTCATCAATTAATAATATTGAAATTGGAGATCGGGTGAAAATTTCAAAAAGATGTAGTTTATTTGGTAGTTCGAAAACACCTATTTTTATTGGGGATGACACATATATTGGAATGAATTGTATACTAAATGGATATGCAGCGCAAATAATAATAGGAACAAATGTAAGTTTTGCTCAAAATGTAAATGTAATGACTGATTCTGGACCAAATGCAAGCATTTTGTTGCAAAAAATTTTTCCAATACAAAGTGGTGAAGTTCGTATAGGGGATCATAGTTGGATTGGAGCAAGTACTATTATTATGCCAAATGTTAATATTGGAAAACTCTGCATTATAGCTGCAAATAGTTTTGTAAATAAGTCATTTCCGGACTATTCTATTATTGGAGGAACACCTGCAAAACTTATTCGAAAATTGGATAAGAAAGAAATAAACCAAATAAATTGTGTTGAACCTTAATTGTTCAAATAAAACCGAGTTATAAATTCGATAAATATCCTATTGTAAACAATATGTATGATATTTTTTCCAGAGCATTGTAATTACATGGTTGTCTGAACTAGTTTCTTTTGATTGAAAATATAAGAATCAATAAAGCTTTGTCAAATAAAAATGTCACACAGATTAATTATAAGAGACACTATTTTATTTATGATTATAAATGAATCTCACCCAGTTTACCTTTTTAGAAATACAATTATAAGTTGATTATAAATTTTCTCGATTTAAAAGCAATTAATGACAGATATGAGCCTGAGTTATCGTTGGCAATAAAACGAGTATTAGATTCTGGTTGGTATCTTTTAGGCACCGAAGTAAAAGCATTTGAGCAGGAATATGCTAGATACATTGGCACAAAACACTGTATTGGAGTAGCTAATGGACTTGATGCTCTTCGCTTAATTTTAAGAGCTTATATTGAGTTAGGCATTATGGACGAAGGCGATGAGATTATTGTGCCTGACAATACCTATATTGCGTCAATTCTGGCTATTACCGAAAACCATTTAAACCCGGTTCTGATTGAGCCCGATATTAGCACATACAATATTAATCCCTTTAAAATTGAGGAAAAAATTAATAAGCGCACTAAAGGAATTATGATTGTCCATTTATATGGACGTAATGCGATGCATCCTGAAATACAGCGTCTTGTTGATAAATATCATTTAAAACTTATAGAAGACAATGCACAGGCACAAGGTTGCTTTTATGGGAACAGACGAACAGGATCATTAGGCAATGCCACAGGGCACAGCTTTTATCCAGGAAAAAACTTGGGAGCTATAGGTGATGCTGGCGCGGTAACAACTAATGATGATGCACTAGCTGATATTGTTCGTACTATTGCTAATTATGGATCGAAAGTAAAGTACCATAATCAATACAAGGGACTTAATTCACGCTTGGACGAAATTCAAGCAGCTATTTTAAGAGTTAAGCTTCAATATTTGGATTCCGACAACCAGCGAAGACGAGAAATTGCTCAGTACTATCTTGAAAATATAAAAAATCCAGCACTCAAACTTCCCATTTTAAATAGCAAAGCATCAATTAAATATGATAAATCCCATGTTTGGCATTTGTTTGTAATACGTTGTGATAATAGGACTGCATTAAGTGAATATCTATCAAATAATTCTATTCAAACTTCAATACATTATCCTGTAATTCCATCAGAACAACAATGTTATAAAGATGAATTAAAAAGTGATTCTGATTTATCTGCAATTCTGAGTAGAGAGTATTTGAGCTTGCCAATTTCTCCAATTTTGAAAGATCTAGAAATTGCAGAAATTGTAAAAACACTTCAAAGTTGGGAAAATGCACGCTAATTTTTTTGCTAAAACAGCTTATTGCATTTACAATTTACAAGTCGAATCGTTACTAAACAAAGATTTAAGTGATGAAGAATGTGTTAATGAAATTACATCCATTGCTTCAAATGCTTGGATTAATTATAATGGGTTATTATGTGATTTTAGGTTAGAAGAATTATTATTATCTATTGGGAAAAAAAACATTGTAGAAAATCCAATAATAAGGGAAAAAGATGGTAATAATAAAATATTACATGTAGCCACTAACGTATGGGCAATAGGAGGACATACAAGAGTAATCTTAGATTGGATAATTAACGATAATAGTTCAGAACATGTACTGTATTTAACGAATCAGGATAAATTACCTGAAGAGCTCATTGTTGACCTAAAAGGAATTAAAATTGTCTTTGATTCAAGTCAAAGTAAGATAGAGAAAGCAAAAAAATTAAATACTTTTTCAAGAGAATATGATTTAATTATATTATATCATCATCCTAACGATGTTGTCCCCAATATTGCATTTGCAAATCCTTCTTCAATTCCAGTCGTTGTTTATAATCACGCAGATCATGTATTTTGGCTTGGAACCTCAATAGCAGATTGTGTAGTTGATATAAGAAATTCAAACGCAACAAGTTTACTTAGAAATAATAGCAAAACATTTACAATCCCTTTTCTGTCAAAGAGCCCGCTTAATTATGAAAAAGAAGCTTTAAAGAAGGAATTAGGAATAGATCCAAACTCTTTAGTTTTGTTATCAATGGGAGCTAAATATAAATTCCTTCCATATAATTTGAATTATATTAAAAATATAATCATTCCGATTTTAAAGGCTAATAATGAAATACATTATTACCTAATAGGTCCCGACAATGTATTTGTTGAAAAATATATTACGACAAACATTCCAGACAATTTAATACCTCTTGGTTATATTAGTAATCCTGAAGTTTATTTAAAAGCATGCGACATTTATATAGAATCTGCCCCAATCGGTTCTGGCATGGCTTCAATAGATGTTTTAAATTATAAAGCTGCACCGCTTTTTAGTAAGTGTTTTTCTATAGAAATAGGTAAAACTAATGCAGTTGGCGCTTTTCCTTCGGGGAAAATAAGAAGTATAGTGCCAAATAATAAAATTGAATTTAGAAATACATTAACAGAATTAATTAGAGATAAATCGAAAAGAGCTTATTACGTAAAACTTTGTGAAGAAGCATTATTTGAAATGTCGTTAAATAATTGGAAAGAAAGGATATCTCTTTTTTATAAAAGCATACTTAAAACTTCGCACAATCCACAATTAATTAAGAGCATAGTTTATAATAATGATTCTAATGATTTTATAAAATTCACAAATTCTAAGAAATATGTTGAGTTATTTCAAAACAATCCTTTTTTCGAATTTTATTTACCTTTATATTCTGTTCCTATAAGTATAATAACTTTAGTTAAATTAAATATTTGGTTCATTTTTTCGCCAAAATTATATGAACATTACCAATCCTTATACATATTAAATAAACAGTATTTAAAAAGAGTAATCAAATTTATAAAAACTTAAATATTTCATGACCCTCGTTTTTACTATTTGTTCAAATAACTACCTCGCACAAGCCATTACTTTAGGACAATCGTTAATCAATCACAATCCTGATTATACCTTTAAAATTTGCTTGGTTGAC
>JAGLSB010000006.1 GCA_023135955.1 Bacteroidales bacterium
ATCTTCACCAAAAATATTCATCAACGGCTGCAAAAGGTGTACGCCATAAAAAAATATGCCTCCATATACCGATTCAACATCTACAGGGCCATAACGCACTACCTGATTGATTTTCCCCATTGATTCTACCTGCTTTTTTATATCGTAAGTAGTTTTACTATGTGCTATCGAACTGTATGAGGTTACTGGAGTTCCATACTTCCTGGCCATTGCTAAAAATTCTTTTCCTTCATCTAATCTGTAGCAAAATGGCTTGTCGATAAAAGTTGGAATGCCTTCCTTAACAAAAGGAGTTGCTGCCTCCAGGTGGTACATAGCATGGCGATGGTCAACAATAAGTGCGTCAATCTTTCCCAACATTTCACCGGGATCTTTGACTATGTTTGGAATATTGCCCTTTTTCGCTGCATTACTGGCAAACTCATCAGTTTCTCCCCAGACATACTTAAGCTCTACTCCGGGAAATTTATTTTCAATATTAAACATTTTTCCAAAGCTGATCGTATGCGAATTTTCGGCGCCGATGATCCCAATCCGGATTCGTTTCTGTTCATTGTCAGCTTGTGACAAGCCTTGCGATGAAAAAGCAGTATTTGAGTAAAGAGCAATGGTAGAAAATGCAGCACCTTTACTTATGGTTTTTAAAAATGATCTTCTCGATTTCATTAATTGAATAATTTTCAGTGAAATATCATAGTTTCATTTCCCAGCCTTTTTCATAAGTCCTTGACCAGTATTTCTGTGCTTCTTTATCATTCAGAATATGTCCGTTTGTAGGATCAATTTCAAGAGAATGACCTACTCGCTGTGCAATATTGCCAAGCTGTAAAAGTAATATGCTTTTATGTCCGGATTCTATATCTGCATTAAGTTTGTTTCTTCCAATGCGAATCCCATCAAAGAAATTCCTGATATGAATAATGTCAAGCTGTTCAGAAGGATTAACCAAATTTGTCGGATCAAACTTGTGTTCCTCTTTTATCTCCTTTATAATGTTATCATCAAGATCGAAAATTGTATAACTATTACCCCCGGGAAACAACATACTTCCCTTTTCTCCATAAAACATACATCCTGAAGAACTTTTTTCAATCAATTTTTTATTACAACTTCTCCCTTCCCAGGTTATAGTAACATCCTCTTTAAAATCTAAATTAATCACCTGTGTATCTGGCGTTTCCCAATCATCCTTATAATGGTATCTTCCCCCGTTCGAACTCACTTTTAAGGGATAATCCACTTCAAGTCCCCAGCGTAACAAATCGACGGAATGTGTACCATTATTCAATGCTTCACCTGTTCCCCAATGCCAGAACCAGTGCCAATTATAATGAACAATATTGTCCTTGTATGCTTTTCTGGGAGCTGGCCCTTGCCACAGATCCCAATCGAGCCATTCGGGTACAGCAGTCTCTTTCCCTATTCCTATCGACTCACGGTTATTGGCATACCACCCTTTGCCAAAATAGGCGCGTCCTATAACACCATTCTTTAATTCCTGGATACCATCTACAACATTGGGAAAAGATCGACGTTGATTGCCCATTTGTATGACCTTCCCATAAATAGACGCTGCCTTTATAAGAATTTCTCCTTCATTTGGATTATGACTACAGGGTTTCTCCAGATAGACATGTTTTCCTGCCTGTGCTGACAGTAGAGCAGCCGGAGCATGCCAATGATCGGGAGTAGCAATAACCATTGCATCAATATCTTTATCTTCCAGGGATTCCCGAAAATCCCTAAAACCTTTAGTTTTTATGTCCTGATATTTCTCTAATTCTTTTTGACATTTTACAATTGCTCTGCTATCTACATCACAAATGTTAACAACATCGCAATCGTTCTGGCGAGCAAAATTTGTAGCCAAAGCTGTTCCTCTTGAATTTACACCCATCACAGATACTCTTAATCTTTCATTTGATCCCATAATGCGACGGTAACTTTTTGCACTAAATGAGGGAAGAGAGCCTCCCAGGGAGATCGCTACTGAAGCGGCAGTAGTTTTTTTAATAAAGTTCCTTCTCGAATTTGTTGTCATAAGATTACTTTTTATAAGATTTAATTTTTCAGCATTTGAAAAAACAGGTAGACAATAAAATTATTAGTTGATTCTCCAAATAAATTAATCACCGGTATATCAGACATCAGTTAAATTCACACTTTCTCGTATAAAAATTTATTCTGAAGGTTCGTATAAAATTACTCAATTTTTCAGGGACATGCAATCACTATAAATTGATTTTTATTTATTTCCGGACATATCTGATTTTTACTTTTATTAATATTTCGTTCGCTCGATTAATTCAATGTGCTATCTTTGATAAAAAGATTTAATATCCTAATCTTTAAATATTATTAGTAAAAATAATTAAAATACCGAAACATGAAATCATCAAAATTTCTTCTTCTTATCGTTATGGTCTTTTCTATCATAAGCTGTAACACAACAAATTCTGATAATACTGCCGAAAATACTTCTACAGAACAAGGTAGGGAATACTATCAGTTTAAAACATATACTCTTGATACAGATGAACAAGAATTAACTACTGATAATTATCTTAAAGAAGCCTTTCTTCCGGGTCTTAAAAAACTTGGGATTAATAATGTTGGTGTATTCAAGCCAAGACCAGGTACCGACTCTTTAAAAAAGATTTATGTATTAATTCCATTTTCTACTTTAGAACAGTTTAATTCACTCGAGGGAAAGCTTGCAAAGGACGAAGCTTATTTGACTGCCGGGAGTGAATATATTAATGCCAGCTATGACCAGCCTCCTTATCAGCGTATTGAATCAACTTTGATGATAGCATTTGAAGATATGCCCTTTATGGAAACGCCAAAATTAGATGATCCGAGAGAGGATCGGGTTTATGAATTAAGGAGTTATGAGTCTGCAACAGAAAATTATCACAAAACTAAGGTTGATATGTTCAATGCAGGCGGTGAAGTAAAACTTTTTGCGAGCCTTGATTTCAATGCTGTATTTTATGCATCTGTAATTTCAGGATCAAAAATGCCCAACCTAATGTATATGACCACCTTCTCAGATGAGGCAAGCCAGAGTGCTCATTGGACTGCTTTTCGCGAAGCTCCTGAATGGTTGGAATTAAAAGCAGTAGAGAAATACAAGAATAGTGTTTCTCATATTGATAAATATTATCTATATCCAACTGAATATTCCGATTATTGAGCTCATAAATTATTAATGTAGAAAACGGCCAGTTCACTATTTTCTGGAATGAGGTAAGTTGCGGGATTGAATTTATACATTTTCTCCGAAAAACTCAATCAATTCCTGATTTCATTTTTGTTTATCATCTCATCGCGCAGAAAATGCATGGTTTTTTAACGGAGGTAAAGAAATACCTTCCGATGTTCAGAATCCGGAGCATAGCTCTCTTTACGGTGAGCTTCTTGAGCATCTAGGAGGACATTTACCAGATTATCCTGAGGGAGCTGGTTTTAATGAGCAGTCAAAGCGAAATTCCACTAAAAAATAAACCATGCAAAGACGACATTTCATTAAAGGCTCTGCTATACTTGCCGGGGCCGCTGTAACCGGACAAGCTGCTGCCAGCTCTGATGTATATGCTGTGGTTTAAAGATATGGACGAAAGGATCGCAAACTGGAAAAAATTTGGCGCAAGTCCGGAATGGAGTGAAATGAAAGTAAGGCCTGAATATGCTAATACAGATAGTGTAGTCAATAAAAAATTTCTAATTCCGTTGGACTATTCTCAGATTTTATTCTGAGCATTTAATAATCTTAAAGCAGGGGTGTCCCTTGAAAGTGAAGTTGTGCTTATTTCAAAAAGCCCAGGATGTGATAATTACCTCTTTTAAAGTTTCAGGAAATTTTCTATTATTGTAAACTCAAACTTCAACAATATTTTCGATGGATAAATCCCTTAAAAATGGGCTTCAAATATATTCTGCTAAAGAAAATTATTGTAATCCACTCCATCAAAGACTTGTTCCAAATCAAGATAAATATTTGGCATAAATAGAAATTAATATGGCATTACAAGAAGAATTCGAAAGTCAGGGTAGTCAATTATTTAAATATCGGGGTTCAATACCCTTAATTTTATTGGTTACCGGAATAATTGTTTTTGTTTTTTCAAGAATGAATTCAACCGGATTTGAAAATTATATTCCTTTTGAAATTTATGAGTTGCTCTGTTTAATAATCAGTTTTATTGGCCTGGGAATCAGAATATACACTGTTGGTTATACTCCTGAAAACACATCTGGAAGAAATACAAAAATTCAAAAGGCAGATGTATTGAACACAACAGGGATATACTCCATGGTTAGGCATCCTTTATATGTAGGGAATCTCTTTATGTGGCTTGGAATAGCGATGCTGGTTCAAAGCTTATGGTATATGTTTGCATTTGTCCTGATTTATTGGATCTATTATGAACGCATAATGTTTGCAGAAGAACAGTTCCTTAGAAGAAAATTTGGTGAAGTTTACCTAGACTGGTCAAAAAAAACACCGGCATTTCTCCCCTCAACTAAGAATTTCAGCTCTCCAAGTATGTCCTTTAGCTGGAAAAAAGCCCTTAAGAAAGAAAAAAACGGCTTCGCTGCAATTTTCCTGGTATTCTTTATATTTAGAGCTATTGGAGATTATATTAATACCGGTAGCCTTGTTTTAAACTCCTGGCTTGCTTATACAGCAGCAATAACCTTTATCTTATATTTCATCTTAAAATATCTGAAAAGATACACCCCAATATTCGACGAAGAAAATCGTTAAATGATATGTCGTTGTTTTAAACAATTTTCATTTTACTTGTGTTAATAAGATGATTATTAGATAATATAAACAATGGAAGGTCAAAAAGATTTAGCTTCTCACTGGAATAATGCCTACAAGAGATCATCGATTGAAAAGCTTGGATGGCATGAAGAATATCCAGAACCCTCATTACGGTTAATCGAAAAGTGCCGTTTTAATAAAGATGCCATGCTTCTAAATGTTGGGGCTGGTGCAACAAACCTTGTTCGGGAATTAATTAATCGCGGATTTACAAATATCATTGCAAACGACATTAGCCATGAAGCATTAGATGAGCTTAAAGGCCTTCTGGGCACAGAAAGCAAAAAAGTCAAATGGATTATTGATGATCTAACCCAACCTACTGTTCTGAAAACAATAGAAAAAGTTGATCTATGGCATGACAGGGCAGTAATGCATTTTTTCACTGATAAGAAAGAACAAAATACCTATTTTACATTATTGAAAAATCTGCTTAAACCAAAAGGTTTTGCAATAATTGCTGGTTTCAATTTGAATGGAGCACCTATGTGTAGTGGTCTCCGGGTTCATCGATATGACAAAAATATGCTTGTAAAGCAAATGGGATCTGATTTTGAATTAATTGAAAATTTTGATTTTACTTATACAATGCCTTCGGGAGATACCAGGGAATATATTTATACATTGTTCAGAAAAAAATAATCGAATATTCCTGAACACAAATAGCTATACTAATTAGTACCATTTTAATTCCTGGACAATATTTTATTGAAAAATTCTATTCTTCTAAATAACATATTCCATATTTTCCCCAATTAGTATAACAAACCAATAAAAGTTTATATCTTTGTTCGGTAAATTACGAACAAGCATAAAGGTGGAAAAAATTATTACTGATGATCAGATCAGGCTCGCGCGTTTTGCAAAAGCCATGAGTCACCCTGTACGCATCTACGTCCTTCATTTGCTTTCCTCCCAAAGTTGCTGTTATAGCGGAGACTTAAGCGATGTGCTTCCAATTGCAAAATCTACTTTATCACAACATCTAAGGGAGCTTAAAGATGCAGGCCTTATTCAGGGAGAGATAGAGTCCCCAAAAATCAAATATTGTTTAAATAACGAAAACTGGGAAATAGCTCAAAGCTTATTTTCAAACTTTATAAAAACTTAAAAAATTTGCTTTGTCTGTTCGTTCTTTTGCGAACTACGAATTAAATCTGAAAATTATGGAAATAAAAGTATTGGGAACAGGATGTGCTAAATGCAAAACAATGGAAAAAGTCACATTAAAAGCAGTTGAAGAATTAAATTTGAACGTGAAAGTAGAAAAAGTAGAAGATATTATAAAGATTATGGAATACTCCGTAATGCGCACACCGGCACTGGTCATTAATGAGGAAGTGGTACTGACGGGAGTTATACCAAAATTATCTGATCTTAAAGAATTGCTAACCAGTAAATTATAAACACATGAAAACATTAAGAATTTTTCTTATTTCATTATTCATTTTGGGAACGATGAATACTATTCAGGCCCAAAAAGTTGATTTGGCCAAGAAGGATATAGTAGTAGCCGAAAACATTGAGGTCTATTATTTCCATTTTACCAAGAGATGCCCTACCTGTAGTGCTGTTGAGAGCGAAACAAAAACAGCATTAAAAAAATTCTATGCTGAAGAAATGGAAAAAGGAATAATCCATTTTACTTCATTGAATCTGGATAATAAGAATAACAAAAAAATTGCTGATGGTTTAAAGCTATCTGGACAATCGTTGTTGTTAGTTAAAGGTGACAAGCATGTTAACCTGACAAGTCAGGGATTTATGCAAGCCCGCTCTAATCCTGAAAAATTCCATGAGATTATTAAAACAAAGATGGACGAGTTACTATAATGCTGGAAGGCTTTCTAAACGATTTATACCTGAATAACTCAGCTCCGGTTATTTCAGCAATACTGCTTGGTTTAATGACCGCAATTAGCCCTTGTCCGATGGCAACCAATATTACAGCCATTGGGTTTATTGGCAAAGATATTGAACAGAAAAGGCGAGTGTTTTACAAAGGGCTTATCTATACTTCAGGCCGGATATTTTCCTATACGGCCTTGGCATTGATTCTCTATTTTGGTGCAGATCAATTCAAAATATCCGGGGTTTTTCAGCAAAATGGGGAAAAAATTATCGGACCCCTATTAATTATTATCGGTGTATTTATGCTTGGCCTGATAAAGATAAACTTTCCCGGCTTTTCTGGTTTGACACAAAAAATCAGCACAAAAAGATCAGGTCATAATTACTGGCAAGCATTTTTTTTAGGTCTCGTATTTGCCCTCGCCTTTTGCCCCTATAGTGGAGTCTTATATTTTGGAATTCTAGTCCCACTTTCGATCAATTCGGCCGCAGGGCTTTATCTTCCAGCCGTTTATGCTATTGCCACTGGGATTCCCGTGATTATTTTTGCCTGGCTAATAGCATATACAATTTCTGGTGCTGGGAAGCTTTATAATAAGATCAAATCTTTTGAATATTGGTTTAGAAGGATTGTCTCAATACTGTTTATTGGGATGGGTGTGTATTATATTATTGCTGTTTGGGGGTGAGGGTGGTGGATGGTTGCTGGTTACTGATTTAACTCCTTTCAGTCGTTGAGCTCGCTT
>JAGLSB010000060.1 GCA_023135955.1 Bacteroidales bacterium
CTCCAAAGTATATTCCTACATCATTTACATGAAATGTATCGGCTTTACCGATCTCTTCTGCACATTGTTTTAAAATTTTATCAGCTTTGGTAATCACTTTACTGGGAGTTGCGCCGAGCATTTTTTGTGCGAGTTTGTAATAAGGAGTTAATTTATCCATCCAACCGTTGCTACCCCAACGTGGATCATCAAAAACCTTATCGGGTGGTACAAGCAAATTATTTGCGTAAACAAGACTTCCACCACCTACGCCTGTGCCATGTAGGATGAACACATCTTTTAGAAGAGTCATTGCTTGAATACCATATAAAGCTAGTTTTGGCATCCAAAAATATTTACGGAAATTCCAATTAGTTTTTGGGAAATCTTCAGTTTTGTACCGTTTCCCTTGTTCTATGACAAGTACGGAATACCCCTTTTCGACTAATCTTAAAGCGGACACAGATCCGCCAAAACCGGAACCAATAACTATATAATCATATATTTTGGACATAATGAATTGATAAAATGTAGTAGTAAATTAGCAGCCGATTTTGAATTGTAATAGTAATAAATAAGGTATTAGATATGGAAAATATTGTTGTATTAGGTGCCGGTTTAGTTGGAAAAGCAATTATTTTAGATTTGTACAAATCTTATAATATTCTTGTAATAGATATTGATAAAAACAAATTATCAAAATTAGATAAAATACCAAATATCGAAACTTTAGTAACCGATTTAGCCGTGGATACCAATATTAGAAAAGTTATAAAAAATGCCGATTTAGTAATTGGTGCTGTGCCAGGATTTATGGGATTCAATATGTTAAAGAACGTCATAGAAGCCGGTAAGAATATTGTTGATATATCATTTTTTCCGGAAGACCCATTTAAGCTTGATATACTTGCCAAAGATAATAATGTGACTGCGGTTGTGGACTGTGGTGTATGTCCGGGGATGGGTAATATTATACTTGGTAGGTACATTGGAAAGTTTGATATAAATAGTTATAAATGTTTGGTTGGGGGGTTGCCACAAAATCCGGTAAAACCGTGGGGCTATAAAGCAGTATTTTCGCCAATTGATGTAATTGAAGAATATACTCGTCCTGCACGCTTTAAAGAACATGGACAGATCGTAACAAAGCCTGCCCTTTCTGATGCTGAATTTGTAAATCTTGATCCAGTAGGCACACTCGAAGAATGGAATTCAGACGGACTCCGATCACTTCTTGATACGATGCCTCATATTCCCAATTTACTGGAAAAAACACTTCGCTATCCGGGGACAATTGAATATTTAAATGTTTTACGCGAGTTAGGATACTTTTCAGATGTTGAAATTGATGTAAAAGGAAATAAAGTCAGACCTATTGATCTTACCGCTGAATTGCTTTTCCCAAAATGGAAACTCGAAAAGGGAGAAAAAGAATTTACAATAATGCAAGTTATCATTGAAGGGAAACAAAATAATAAGCAGATAAAATATGTTTACGATCTCTATGATGAATACAATAAGGCAAGCGACACTTTTTCAATGGCAAGAACAACAGGTTATACTTGTACGGCAGCCGCAGAATTAGTATTAAAAGGAAGTTTTAATGAAAAAGGTGTTAATCCTCCGGAATATCTGGGTAAAAGTGAAAATAATTTCAGGTTTATGCTTCAATATCTTGCTGAAAGAGGAGTTATTTATCGAAAAAGAACTGAAGATCAATAATTAAAAGGTTCAGAATAGTTTGATACTTTTGGCTGAAGCCTATATTCAAACTATATCCTGAAAAAGAGGATAGAATTTTTCCCCTTCTCCCGAGACTTAAATTCAACCTGCAAAATATATTTTCCTTTTGAAATTGAAGAGATATCAACTCTATAGTCATCACAAGACTCCTTGAATAAGAATTTCCCGTCAATACTAAAAATGGAGACACTATCAATTGGCAAATCCGATTCAATGTATAAACTATTTTGTCCCGGCTCCGGAACCAATTTTATGGAACCATAACGAGAAGAGTTATTTATGATTGTTGCTGGATCAGGATCAGGAACAGGAACAGGATCAGGATCCAGTTTCGATATGGCTCTCGACAGATCTCCGGCAAATAAAAGAGCTCCTTCTTCTGAAAAATGAACAACATCATTTAAATTAAGTTCTGAAGAAATTTCATCTCCCTCAATAAAGAATATATTGTGATCACCCTCTGCATTCAATTCAGCAACGATATGCCTGACTACTGCCCTAAAGTCATCAGAAGAAATACCCGTCTTAACCGATATGGTATTTGTTGTATAAGTCATGCTTAAACAATGGATCGAAGTACTGTCATGAACTTCTCTAAATGTTCTCAGAAACTGCATGTATCGTGATCGATATTCAATGGTATCTATTCCTTCACCATTGTAATCGTTATATCCAATGAGCATGGTCAGGACATCTATTTGTTCAAAATCATCTCTTAACATTTGAGCAACGGCGACCGAAGTTTTGGCTCCACCAACGGCCAGATTAAAAAGCTCATAATCCATATCCTCAGATACTAAGAAAGGATAAGTTTTATAAGTACCAGCTTGTCCGGTTCCATGTGTAATAGAATTGCCATAGGCAACATAAACAGCTTTATTCAAACTATCCGGATCAGATAAATCATAACCCTCTTCAAGTTTTAATCCGGTTAAAGATGTAATTGACCAATTGGGCATGCTAATTTCATACAATACCTCATTACCCGGACTTTGAGAACTAAAATCCATTATCAGATCAGGACCTGCTGTTGAGGAGAAGCTAAATTCCTTAGTAAATACACCATCCTGATAAAGAGCGAAATTATGCCCTCTGTTCTCTCCTTCCATAACAGTGAACTGCATCTGAATTACAGGACTGTCAGTTTTAAAGCTAATCACTATGCCTGTTGTTGTATGAGCCTTCACTGCATTCAACCTGCTCTCTAAAAGCGACATAGCTAAAAGCTCATCAGAGAACCTCTGAAAATGAATAGTATCCCTGGTTCTCTGAGTATAATTACTTCCGGATACAATGATGTTTGGATTGTCCAATTCAATAGTATCCATAAGTTCACTTGAATTACCTACGTAATTTTCTGTAAAATCTGTCTTAGATGAATTTAAATCATCTGCTTTAATATCACTGTTGCCAATATTTAAAACGACAATAGAGATAAATAGAATTGAATTGAAGATTTTCATGTGTCTATTATTTTTTATAATTGTAATGTGTTCCCCTGTAAAAATTCGGGGAGCTCTTTCGCCTCGTATAACCCCTCCCTAGCCCCCCTAAAGGGAGAAGGAATGGCTTGTCGCTTGTTGATGGACTCCTTTCCTTCGAAGCGATTGCCTCCCCCTTTTAGTGTATCCCGATATGTGTCGGGACAGAGGGGGGCAAACAGGAATATCTTAAGTCAAGATTCACTTTATTTCCTCCATCCCGATGTACATCGGGAACGGAATGGATATCTCATTTATCCTCTAATGTATAGATTTAATTAACTTATAAACGCTGTTTTGTTCATTTGTATTCAAAATCAGGAGATAAATACCTTCATTGCCATTGTAATATATTTTATTAACTCCATCCCTGAGCAAACCTACTTCTACTAATTGTCCCCTCATATCGAAAATCCTGTAATTCCCATTTGTAAGTTCTTCTTTTCCTTCAATACAAAAATAATCCGAATGAGGATTAGGATAAACTTCCCATTCAATATCATTATATATATTTGCAAGGGATAAGGTTGATGACTGTTTACGGGTTTTAATTATACTCAAAGAAAATGGCTTCAGAACTAAGCCATCAACACTAAATATTTCTTGCTCATGAATCCCATTTTCTTCAAAGACCCCTTGAACCCACGGATCATTAGCATAATACTGTCTGCCACTAAGAAATAGATTATTGGACAGAACGGTATCCAAATTTATATCAGTGATATCCTGATCGCTAATATTCATAAGCATCATATTCAATGTTGAGTCACTTTTAAAAACATAGGTCTGGATTGCGGGATAAATGCCATTCATTCCTATTTCACCTTCGAAACTTAATTTGCACATCTCCGATTGATCCTCTGCCGCTTCTGAAAGTAATGAAAGCGATAATCCGGCCGAGCCAAGCTTCATAAGATCTTTATTTATAACACTTTGTTCAGTAATATGATGGTAAAGAACATTCTCGACTTTATCTCCCAATAAGGCCATCTCAATACTAAATAGAAATGCTCTTAATCCTGCAACCCAGGTTTCATCAGCATTTTCTTTTGTAGCTCCCATTTCAGTAAACCATAACTCAAAATCATCAGGTACAATAGAATAATCTGCCACCATATCTTGCGTGTACTCTAAAGCCTCTGTAATTGCAGTAATTGAACTTGCAGCATCGAAAACTATTGTTGGATCTCCATAAGAATCGTTAATATAATGATGTTGGACTAATCCATCTACGAGGGCAGCAAAATCAGCATTATCCTCCAGGTATTGAATGATTGTGGCATTCCAGAAATCTCTATTGGTGGTTCCTCCCTTAGTTGTAATGAGCAAGATTTTTATTTCCGGATACTTTTCTTTTACTGCCCGAATAATTTTATCAGAATGTTCGAGGTAAAGAGTTGGATTTGCTGCGTATATTGTTCCGTGTTCAGAATCAAAATAAAATTCATTACCCAGCTCAAGTGCTACGGGAAACTTAAAATTAGCTTTAAAATAATCCAAAGCTTCCAGAACATCAGTTATTTTATATTGAAGGACAGAATCGCTTATTAAGACCTCATGTGATGCATCCAAGGGTATTCCTGTGCTTGGCAATGGTCTTGCAAGATTCATTACGTATATGACTTCCGTACTTTCCGGTAATCCAGCCGTGAGCATTGGGATTGAATAGATAAAATCTGAACTTTTACCACTACCCTCAATGAATGTACCTGTTCTCCAATTCCAGTAGTTTGCCTGTGTACCGGCAGGATATCTGATTATTCCCGGGGCTATCTCCTCTACTAATTTCAGAAATCCTGTGTCGGTCCATGAGGGTCCTTCTGTTGAGCGACCATTTAAACCAAAATGTGTTGGATTAATACCTAAATATTTATCTACAGGCAGAGCATTAATTTGAGAATGCAAGTGAGATAATCCTAAAGCAAAAAAGAATACATTAATTATAATGAATTTTCTGATAGGCATCTTATTTAAATTGGGAATTTAAAAACTCAGACATCATTTTCGATAACTCAGATTCGATCTCCTTATAGCTATCCATTCCTGATTTTGATTCCGTTTCATATGGGTCAAGCTCATAATCATAAAGCTCTGTAGCCTTAATATCGTATTCTATATTCTCTTTAGATATATTCCGGAAATCCATAGTTAGCCACCATGTTAATCGATATCTGTTTGTGCGCAGGGAATATCCCATAGTATTATTACCCCGTGGATACTGACTGATAGAGAATTTTTTAACTTCCAGACGATCATCTTTGACTAAAGGAACCAGACTCTGTCCCTGTAGTTCGCTTGGAATTTCCAATCCTGCCAAATCACAAATTGTAGGGAAAATATCAACAAATTCAGTCATAGAGTGACTAACCTGGCCAAGGGGATATCCTGGCGCTGAGATTATCAAAGGAGATTTAGTTGCCTGTTCGAAATTGGTATGTTTGCACCATAGACCATGATCACCCAGGTGCCATCCATGATCTCCCCACAAGATAATTATCGTATTTTCCACAAGTCCCAGCTCTTCAAGTTTTTCGTATACCATCCCAATCTGCGCATCAACATAGGAAACAGTTGAATAATAGGCACGTATTAATTCCAGTTGCTTCTCTCCATCTAAACCACCTTTTGCAGGAATATCAGAATAATTTCTTAGCTCTCCCCAGCTTGAATAAGCCAATTCGGGAGAATTCTCTGAATGTTCCTGAAAAGGATGAAGTTCAAATTGAGTATCTTCATATAAATCATAATATTTTTTTGGAGCCACAAAAGGCAAGTGAGGTTTATGGAATCCAAGTGCAAGGAAAAAAGGTTTTTCAGAATTAGTGAAACTTTCAAGCAATTTCATTCCTTCTATAGCAATGGCGCCATCAGAATATGCATCATCCGGAATATCCATAAATTCACATGAAGGAGCAACTTTTTCCGCTTTCATAAGCATATTTGTTTCTCTCCAGTTTAACTTTTTCTTTTTGGCATCGATAAATACCTTATGAGCCTCTTTGGACTGATATTTTCCATTAGCAGGATAGCTATATCCATCTGCATAAATTAATTTATCATCTGTTTTATTAGGAATTGACCAGGATTGAGGATCATTTCTTTTCGCTCCATGAATTAATTTTCCCAGTCCGGCAGTTTCATAACCTTTTGACAATAAGTATTCCGGTAACGTAATTACATCCGGATTAACATCGCGCATAAAAGTCTGAAGATCCCATACTCCTGATTTATCGGGTCTTAATCCGGTAAACAAACTCACACGTGATGGTGCACTAACCGCTTGCTGACAGTAATTAGAGGCCATCAAAGTCCCTAGCGATGCAATCTTATCTATATTAGGAGTTTTAGCAATATCATCTCCATAACAACCAAGAGTAGGCTTCAGGTCATCGACTGCTATAAATAAAATATTGGGGGCTTGTTTCTTGGTCTTTTCAATAGGATTACAATCCTCAGAAGCCGAAATTGAAACCAGGCCTGCTAATAATATCGATGTGCGAATTTTGAAATTCATAGTTATTTTAATAAGTTACTTAGTTCTGCTTTATTTTTTTTAAATTCTTGAAATAAAGTTGTTTCTTAGTATGAAAAGCCCTCCTGGCTTTATCTTGTTGGGTGTTTATAGTGATAATCATTATCGATACTTCTTCACAGTCGAATGGTCATTCGGCTCTACGTTTTCTTTCAATTCAGCAAAATTACCTGGCAGGTCTTCCAGATATTTCATTAGTTCTTCTTTTAATTCCCTCGCTACATCAGCATATACAGGATCATAAAACAGATTGTTTTGCTCTTTCGGATCCATACTTAAATCGTAAAGCTGATCCGCATCATAATAGCAGGCATACTTATTGATCGAAAATTGCTCAGCATCACCACCACCAGGAATTACCTGAAGATGACTATATGGAAGTGATGGATTTGTATGATGTACCTTTTTATCCTGTTTTATTTGATGCTCATTAAATTTTTTCAATATTTCTGCTTTGTCCTCCAGGGTAAAATTTCTCACATATTCGGGATATCTGAGTGCAAGATATTTCATATTCCCTTTCCGCACTCCCCTAGAATAACCCAGTTCGAAGTATAATGAAGAATGAACTGGAGAATTATCCCCCTCAAGAACATGAGCAAAACTCTTTCCATCAAAACCCAAAGGATCACTTTCTATACCTAAAAGATCAAGAATTGTAGGAACAAAATCAACATTAGAAACCAGTGCATTTGTTTGTGAACCACATTTAAAGCCTCCATATTTCCACACAATGCTTGGATTGGCTGTTCCTCCCTGATAAACAGTGCCTTTTGCAGACTGTCCCTGATCATTGAAGAAAAAGATTATTGTATTCTCATATTCTCCAATCTCTTTTAACTTTTTTATCAGCAGCCCCAAAGCATCATCGAGCCATAACACATTTCCTTTTGATGCCAAAGCGCCACCTTTATAATTGTAACCAGCTTCTTTAAGGCGGGATTCAATTTCCTCCTTAGAAGAAAGAATACTTACAGGTTCATCTATAATACCCAGGGGTGTAATTCTTCTGTCGGCTCCCCATGATCTTTCTATCTCATATGGTCCATGAGGTGAAGTAGTGGAAAAATATAAAAAGAAAGGATTATCTTTATTTTTATCTAAGAATTCAAGTCCTCCTTCTGTTATCCAGTCCAGATTATGAGAGGCCAGACTTTTCAATCCAATATAAGTAGGATTATTATCATAAAGTCTTTCTGCAAAGTTAAATCCTCGCTCTGCATATACTTTTCTGAATCTATCAGCATTCAATTGTAGATTTTTCCTAATCTCCGAATCATCTGGATCTGCAAAATAATCATCTGGAATATATACTCCCGGGACTTCGATAGAGTGATTTTTACCAACGAAGCCTGTAGAATACCCTGCTTCCTGCAAAATATTTCCAATGGTAATATCAGATTCTGTGATGAAGCTGTTCCATTCAATTACTGTCTGCCCATCAGATCTTTTCATTTTCTTCAAAAAGCTATCATTAGTAGCCCTGCTTGCATAGTTTCCTGTAAGACAATTGAATCTACTTGGAGTACAAACCGGAGAAACGACATGCTGTCCCATCATTACGGTTCCTTCCGAAACGAGTTTATCCAGATTGGGACTAAGATTTGATCCCATTCCTTCATCAAGAAAATTAAACATATCTTTTGACATATCATCAGCAATAAAGAAAATGATATTAGGCTTTTTAGCTTCTTCAGCTACCGGACCTGAACATGAAAAACCCGTAAAGGTGGCTAGGCATAAGGTACTTGCTAATTGAGTGCTTATTTTCATTTGATTGCTGGTTATTTCGACTCCGCAATAACGGCGATTATTAAGCACATACCCGGTTATTGAGCGTAGCCGAAATAACCGGATTGGGAGCCTATAAAATTCAATATATTATTTTAATATTTCTCAGATTTACTTGTTATTAGAAATACTAGCAGAGTTCTCAAGTTCAGAATTTTGCATTTTTACGAAATCTTTAAAATAGCTGAGCATTTGATCTACAACTTCCTGGTGTTCGCCTGAACGGTATAAATTCTGTGTTTCATTTGGATCTTCCTGATAATCATACAATTCACAATCCAAAACCCTGTTCTTATCAAAAGGCATAAATGTTCTGTAATTGTCTTTCATCCATACTGTAAATCTGTATCTCTCATTTCTAAGTGAGAAGCCATGATTAGGTCCACGATCAAACTGACTAACAGCATAATCCTTTACTTTATGATTAAGATCTTCCAGAGCAGGAACAAGGCTTTCACCTTGCAAATGTGAAGGAATTTCTATACCGGAAGCATCGCACAAGGTTGGGAAGATATCAACAAATTCGACCGGATAATCATACTCACCCTTTTCAATTCCCTTATATGAGATAATAAAAGGAACTTTCGTTGCCTGCTCAAAATTACTATGCTTGCACCATAAAGCATGGTCGCCTAAATGCCAGCCATGATCGCCCCATAAAACTATGATAGTGTTTTCTTCAAGTCCGAGTTCCTTAAGGCGTTTCATTATTTTCCCTACCTGTGCATCGATAAATGAAACGCTGGCATAATATCCATGAATTAATTCCCTCTGCTTATCTTCTGTCAATAAATTTGAGAATATGTCAGAGAATGAATCTAATGTTGGAATATCGGAATAAGATTGAAGTTCTCCATATTTATGATATGCAATTTCGACTCCATCGACTACTGGTTTTTGATATTCAGCAAGTTGCACTTCCTCCCTTTCGTATAGGTCCCAATATTTTTTTGGGGCAGCAAAAGGAAGATGAGGCCGTTTAAATCCGACCGCGAGAAAAAATGGATCGTCTTTTTCTGCCAGCTTATCGAGATAAGTGAGTGCATTATTACAAATCTGTCCATCCATATAGGCATCATCAGGAAAATCAGCACATTCTGTTGATGGTTTATATCTTTCGGATACATATTTATGAATATTTTCTGCGCCAGATTCTTTAGCTTCGAGAGTAAGTTTTTTAACTATATTCTTACTTTCTTCACGAGCGTAATAAGATAATGCCGGTTCTCCGAATTCTTCAGGATATGAATATTGTGAACTAATGGAGTATGGAATGCTCCATGATGGCTGATCATATTGCTTACCAACACACCGAGGATCATAGATTTTCCCAATAGCGACAGAAGTATATCCACTTTCTTTAAAATACTGGGGTAAAGCAAGAATTTCAGGATTAATATCCCTCATCCTTGTTTTTAAATCCCAAACACCGGTATAGTCAGGTCGCATACCAGTAAGTAAACTTGCTCTGGAAGGACCACTTACAGCCTGCTGACAATGGGCATTTGTGAACAATACTCCATCTTTAGCCAAGGCATCTATATTTGGCGTATGCATAAAATCCTGACCATAACTGTTCAGCAATGGTTTAAGATCATCTACGGCAATGAAAAGCACGTTTTGCTTATCCTGAGCTACTAATGACATTGAAATTCCGGCTGTAAATCCGAAAATCAGTTTGGGTATTTTTATATTCATGGTGGTTTAATATTGGTTGCTGGTTACAGGTTACTGGTTACTGGGCGCCGCCCTGAGCCTGTCGAAGGGTACTACTGGTTACTGGGCGCCGCCCTGAGCCTGTCGAAGGGTACTACTGGTTACTGGTTAAATTACTCTTCGTAGTAGAAAGAGAGTTTAAGCAGATCAGAATTTTTTGAAGAACTTCCAAGCATGGCAATAAATTCTCCTTCCTCAACTGACCATTCCAGATTTTTATCTAAAAACCTCAACATATCTCTACTAATACTGAAACTCACTTTTTTTGTCTCACCCACAGCCAGACTGATTCTTTTAAAAGCTTTTAATTCTTTAACCGGACGGGTTACAGAGCAAAACTTGTCATTCAAATACAATTGAACTACCTCATCCCCAGGCACACTTCCTTTGTTGGTAATATCTACAGAAATAGTTATAGTATTGCCCTTCTTCATAACATCAGAAGATAGTTGTAAATCATTATAACTGAAATTAGCATAGCTCAATCCATAGCCAAAAGGGAAAAGGGGATCAGACTTGCTGTCTACATACTTATGAAAATAATTTGAAGGTTTATGATTATAAGTCGAAAGTTGATGTCCGGAACTTCTGGGAATGGTTATTGGTAGTTTTCCACTTGGATTTACTTCGCCATATAAAATCTGTGCCGTTGCTAATCCTCCAAAGCTTCCCGGCTCCCATATTTCTATAATGGCAGGAATATTATCTGCAATCCATTCTACCGCAAGAGGTTTTCCGCTACATAATATAACAATAGTAGGTGTACCGCTTTCATACACAGCTTGTACCAAATCATTTTGTAAGCCTGCTAAACCAATATCTGAGCGGGCAGCGTTTTCTCCGTTTGTTTTATTATTCCACTCCCAACGATATGAGTTATCACCCACTACAACAATGGCAAGTTCAGCCTGAGAGGCTCTTTTCTTTGCTTCAATTACATGCTCCTTTTTTACATGCCCAGGATTATATCCCACATCGAAATAATCAAAATTACATTCAGGATCTGCTTGTTGTAAACCCTCCAAAACTGTAATTACATTTTCTTCAGCTTGCTCAACAGCCCAGTCACCCAAAATCGTTTGATTATCGGCATTTGGTCCTGTAACAAATATTCTTTTATATTTACTTTTATCAAGTGGTAATAGTTTTTTCTCATTCTTCAACAGAACTATAGATTTTTGAGCAGCCTCCAAAGCTGTTTTCTGGTGTTCAAGATTAAAAAGTACAGAATCATTTTCTGAGATCTCCAATAATGGATTTTCAAAAAGTCCTAATTTAAATTTCGCTTCCAATAAAAGCTTTACACTTTCGTTTACTCTTGATTCAGAAATACTTCCTTCATTCACTAATTCTAAAACAGGTTCAAAAAAACCAGGACCATGCATATGCATATCCATTCCTGCATCTATGGTTTGAAAACAAGCTTCCTTTTGATTTTTAGCAGTAAAATGCCTGTCAACCAATCTTTCAATATCCATCCAATCGCTAACTATAAATCCATCGAAACCAAATTCATCTCTCAATACATCTGTCATCATCCATTCATTCGAATGACAAGGAATACCATTTAGCTCATTATGTGCTGCCATTAACGAAAATACACCGGCATCCACAGCTGCCTGGTAAGGAGGAAGAAATATTTCCCTGATAGTCCTTTCAGATAGATCAGTTGGAGCCCCATTCAAACCATTTATAGACTGACTTCCTGCAATTAAATGTTTTGCACATGCTATGACATTATAGCTATCTTCATTTGACGTATTTTGAAGTCCTTCAATCATACTTACTCCCATTTGAGAAACAAGAAAAGGATCTTCACCAAATGTCTCTCCTACTCTGCCCCAACGAGCATCTCTGCTAACATCAATATTAGGAGTAAATGTCCATCCCGATCCTGTAGCTCTCATTTCACGTGCTGTTTGAACCGACAAATTATAAACCAGACTGGTATCAAATGTACTTGCTAAGCCTATGGGTGTTGGGTAAATTGTGGCACCTTTAACAAGACCTGTACCATGAATGGCATCAATCCCAATTAGTAATGGAATTTTCAAACGACTTTTCTGAGCCAACTGCTGTAAATGCACTACTTCCTCAGCTGTAGTTACATGTAAAAAGGACCCAATTAAACCTTCTGCCACCAATTTTTCAACATCAGAAGAATGTAAACCGGGATAAAATCCCTGAGCATCACTTAAGAGCATCTCCTCGGCGGAGAGATCATGTTCTGCAATTTTCATGTGTTCAATTCCTACGTATTGACACATCTGTGCTACTTTTTCCTCGAGAGTCATTCTCTTTAATAAATCATCCACTCGCTCATCAATACTATATGTAGCATTGAGATACAAAGGTGTATCTATCTTTGAATTTTTTGTGTCGACATTACATGAGCTGAGCATAACACTCAGAAGTAGAATAAAACTTATAACATATCTAAACATAATCTTCTTTTATTATTAAAATTAAGCTGAAAATAAAGTCTGCTACAAAAGTGTTTTGACTATTCGTTTGTATTAAGAGAATCTCAAATAACTCACTTTTAATCCTTTTCAAATTGAGTTTTTCAATATTTTCCTAATAAGTTTATTGCTTTCCTTATCAAAGATTGAAATAAAATATAAACCCTTATTTAAACCTGAAAGATCAATAGTTGCTTTGTTTTCATCATCCGGCAAATTTTGTAACAACATCTTTCCTAGAACATCTGTAATATGAATTTTCACAATAGGAAAATTTGTTGCAATATGTATCTGATTGTACACCGGATTTGGATAAACGGAAATCTGCCGGTTATGGTAATTCAAACTGGTAGCAATTTCCAATTCAATATTTATTGTTGAGTCATAACTTACAAAAACAGAAGAATTTATTGTTTTATAATCTGCCTTTGTAATTACATACTGATAATCTGAATCTACTCCAATATTATTAAAAGAAGCCATTCCCAAACTATTCGATAAAACATTTTCAGAATTCATTTCAACACTGGCATTATTAACCGGAGTACTATTATTGTAGATTATAAATTCTATTATAGCCTCCGAAAGATCAAGGGAAATAACAAACAAAGTATCACTATCAGCAGTATGATTTCCAAAAAAGGTGGTATAGCGATCCTTTTCTGCCGAATATTCGTAGGTTCCTGGAGTCACTGTGAAATCTGCTAATCCATTATTATCCGTTGACTTATGCACTCCGTTAAAACTAACTGAACTGTTAGCGATATTAAAAGCTTTTCTTTTATCAATAACCTGAATTTCAATACTATAGTTTAATAAACCAAAATCCAGATTTAGGGTTGTATCTGTGCGCAAATCAATCGTTCCTGAAATTGTTTTATACGAGTCTTTGGTAATTGTATAATCATAAGATTGATTTGTAAGCAAATCATTGAAATAGCATATTCCCAAAGTGTTGGTTTGAAATGACTCGCTATTAATTTGGATATCTGCCATATTAACCGGCGTGTTTCCATCCAATAATTTAAACTTGATGGTTGCAGTAGACGCAACTAATTTTATTGCAATAGTTGTGTCCTTATTTATAGTAGCTATTCCATTTTGCGAAAAGTAACTTTCCTTTTCCAAACTGTAATTATAAGTATCATAATTCATCTGGAAGCTTGCTAAACCAAGATATGAAGTGAATTTATCTTCTGAATTAATTGACACTTTACAATTTCCCACCGGGTTATCACTATAACTGTCCAATACAAGAAACTTAACTTCATAAACTGATTCTTTCAAATTAAGTGATATGATTGTATCGGAATAAAGATCAACTATTAGCTTCTCATTATAACTATTGCTGCTAATTACCAAATCGTATGAATTATAAACTAATCCGAAGAAATTCACTTGACCCAGCGAATTAGTTTGCTGAGTCTGTCCATCTATTTCTACTAAAATTCCTTCAATTGGATCCTTACTTACATCATCGGATAAATTAAAAGTCACGGAATATGAAGATACTACAAGTGTGTCTTCAATTACTTTATCAGCTGTCAAATTAAAAGCACCCGTAATTCCATCATAGGCATTTTTCTGAATTTTATAATTATAATCTCCAGAGGATAATGGTATTACTACTTCGCCATTATCATTTGTCATATAAAATGACTTATTAATATTTACGATTGCATTTTTAAGAGGAATTGCAACTTCATCAACATTCTCATACACTTTGAAAGTGGCATTGATTTTTTCTGAAGGAATATCAGCAGTGCCCTCTGTTAATACATATGTTGCTGAAAATGGAGGTAGTTCAAGACGAATACCATCATTGGTACTTGCCGACCATGCCTCAATATCATGATAATTTAGTGGACCACCGGCATCATATTCAATACTTGTTTGCCCGTTTATTTTTACTTTTCGAGAAAAAGGATTTCCATCATCAGAAGTTAAAGTGTACCAATAATATTTGTCACCTAAAATATAGTCATCCATATTTAGGGCTATATTCTTTGTTGTCTTTGCTTTATTTACCAATACAATTCCTGAATGTCCTGAATGAAAAGCAGAACTAAAAATATCAATACTGTCGGTTTGTCCGGGATTATTATTCACAGACACATCGCCTAGAAATTTTTTAAAATGATACATATAAAAATATGGTGCCCTGGGTGAATAAGTAGGAATACCCTCTATTGAAGGATTCTCTTTTTCACCAGAAATGAGACCATGTGTCTCTCCATCGTTAAAATTCCATATAAGATTCCATTTACAGGACACACCAATTCCTTCATTTATAATTCCCTTCAATCCCAATAAATTATGCATTCCATTGGTGCATGAGACATTCTGATAACTTCCATAATATCTTGTATTCCACTCAGTCATAATCAGGGGAACATAGCTGGTACAGTATTGGTTAATTAAATTATCTATATAAGTTTTCTGATCGTAAAATTCATCAATGGATTCGAGCACAACATAAGGATTAGCGTCTTGACCATTACCGAAATACTTATGAACACTAAAAAAATCCACTTTATCTCCTAGAATTTGAAGAACAGGAATATCAAAATCCGATCTGGAATCCTGGAATCCCAGGACAGCGCCGATTTTAATATCAAAACCAATTTCGGCAGCCGCTGCTCTCATGGAGTCGAGAAAAACCAAAGAATGCTGAGCATACAATTCACCTGTAATCTGTTCTGGCTGACCGTCCATATTAGCACTAGTGTCAATAATATATCCTGGTTCCCAGGACCCATAAATTTCATTTCCTATTTCCCAAAATTTAGTACGTCCATTATCATACCTTACCCAGTCTGCAGCATAATGAGCTGCCTGCTGAACAGGATTTTCAGAACGACCATAACGAGCGTAAGAATAATTTACAACATGTATTCCTTCATTTTGACATGAGTCTCTTAGAATGTATGAGTTATCCAAAGAAAGATAATCTTCGTCTGGCTCATCTCCCCATTTAATTTTATTATAAAGAACTTCATCCTTAATTATCATAAAATCAACATCTTCAGGGCCATTTGGCTTAGCATGCTCCCAGAAGTACCAATTTGAGCCTGAGCCACCTGGATACCTAAAAAATGGCAGATCCAGGTTGCGAATATTTTCAAGTAAAAATGGCTTATCATAAATTTTCCCGCCATAATAGGTATTCAGGTTATACCCTCCAACATAGGGAGATACTTTACGAATAGTATCATTGACAATAACAGAAATAACAGACTCAGGTAATTTGCCCGGTTTTGCTTTTTCAATAAATGATGGAGTCTCTGCAGTTTTAGCTTGCCAGTATTCTGAGAAAAAACCTAACTGAGAATATGAATTAATCTGGTTTAGTATCAGAATAGTTAAAGCTAATAGAACTATCTTTTTTATGGCTTCGTAATTTACTTTCATTTCAACTTGCATTATCACATCTCACAGAATAACATCTATTGCTTTATAAGGATTCTATGAAATTTTCTGTTTTGAGTTTGACTTTTAGTCGTTATCAAATACATTCCCTTTTCAATTGAGGATATATCCATATTTATATTCATTTCCTGAGAATAACATTCTGAAAAAATTGTCTTTCCACAAATACCTGTCACAGTAACAGATGAAACTGGAAATAAAGAACTTATGTTAATCTCATTTCCTGCCGGGTTCGGATATATTAAACATGAACTGTATTCCTCCGACTGAATATTTGTTGTTGAAACTAACTCAATATTTAGGGTTGTATCTATATTTAATAGAATTGTTCCTGATTCGTCTTTGTAGCCTTCAGATTGAATAGAATATTCATAGGTTGAGTCAACGGCTAAATCGTAAAAATATGCCAATCCCAGTGAATTAGTTATCTGTGATGAGTCATTTAGATGTATTTCAGCATTATTTACCGGAGTATCCCCGTCTTTTAATCTAAACTTTATTGTGGCAAAGGAAGGTTTGAGTCTGAGAGTATAGGATGTATCGATATAAAAAGACATGTCAGAATGATGAGATTTATAATTATTATGATTTACCAATACTTCGTAATCGCCTGGATGAACAGAAAAAGTTACATTACCCCCAATATTTGTTTCCTGTGTTTTCTCATCAATTGCAACTGTAGCAAGTGAAATATTTTCGCCAGTCAAATCATTAACAACATTAATACTGACATCTACAAATTCCCTTTTCAGAGTATCAATAATTACAGTATCTCCCGATAATTGAAAATTACCAGCTATTGAAGAATAATTTTCTTTGTTTAAAACATAACTATAATTCCCAGGTTGAAGTTGTAAAGCTGCATAGCCTTTATTACTAGTTGGCAGTTTAAGCATATCCACAGAAATCTGGACATCCTTGAAAGGAGAAATTACTTTATTATAATCCTCATAAATAACGAACTCTACTTTATGGTAGTTTCTGTAAAGTCCAAGGCTATCTGTATTAGAAATAAGATTGACAGGAGATGAATTCTCACCGGTTTCAAGATAATTATTCAATCTAATTGAAAATGTATCAACTAATTCAGCACCGTCAGGTACATTATACAGATTATTTGTTTGAAAAGGATCGTTTACAAAATCAAATAATTGAATGTGGCTAATATTATCATCATTCCTCCATTCAACATATTGAAAATAATCAGATCGTAAAGAAAAACCCTGCTTCCCTCCTCTTTTAAATTGGCTTATTGCAAAGGCTTTAACATGATCAGTAGTTCCATTAAGAATCGGAACGAGGCTATTGCCATCCAGGGTGTCAGGAATTTCAAATCCTGCAAGATCCACCAATGTTGGATATATATCAAGTAATTCTGAGGGCGATTGTATTACTTTATCTTGTTGTTTACCAGGTGCTTTAATAATAAGAGGACTACGTGTAGCGTATTCAAAATTGGTATGTTTCCCCCAGTTTGTATGGTCTCCTAAAGAAAAACCATGATCACCCCACATTATAATTATTGTATTATCGTAAACACCCTGAAATTTTAACTCATTAATTAATTTACCAATCTGAGCATCTATATAGGAAACACAAGCATAATACCCATGAATATATTCTCTTTGCAAATCGGCTGAATATTCTCCATTTTCCGGTACATTATCATAGCCATTATAAAATTCATCTCCAGGATTATGAACAAATTCCAGATCATTTTCAGCAAATTTCTGAAAAGGAGCTAGTGAAATACTATCACGATCGTATAAATCCCAATATTTTTTTGGCGCCGTAAAAGGCAAATGTGGTTTTTTGAATCCAACTGCGATAAAGAATGGATCAGTTCCGACAGACAAACTTGCAATCTGCCTGACTCCTTCATCAGCTATTCTCCCATCAGTATATCCATCGTCATCAACATCAGCAGCTTCTGTAACCGGATTTCCACTTGATGTAACATACTTATTTCCATCAATATCGATAAATTCACTCCAGCTTACAAGGTCAACCTTGTCGGTTAATGATACATTTCTTGGATCATGGATTTTTCCCATCCCCGCAGTATGATAACCATTATTCTTAAAAAACTGTGGCAGAGTAACTACATCCGGATACAAATCTCTTAAGTACAGATAAAAACCAGTGATACCTGTATGCTCGGGTGTAAAACCGCTTAAAAGGCTTGCTCTTGAAGCACCGCTAACTGCTTTTTGACAATGATTATTTGCAAAAAGCACCCCTTCGGCAGCCAGGGCATCAAGATTCGGACTTTTTACAACAGGATTGCCATACGCTCCAAAATCACAGTTCATATCATCAACAGCAATAAATAAAATATTTGGTTTTTCCTGGGCATTAAGCATGCTTACAGAGCCCATACCCATAATCAGGGACAGAAAGATACTAGTATTAATATCTGATTTATATTTGCTTGTAAGTTTAGTCATTGTCTAAGTAAAGTTTCTCAAAAGCTACCAAGGAATAGCTTAAACTTCATTATTCAAAGTAATTAATATACCAATTACTTTCATCCATAAGATATTCTCTAATCTGCTCTTTTTTTGCACCTGTAAATTTAGCTGAAACCCTATCAGCAAGATAAGCCGGATCATTTCTGCGCTTAGCAATTCTCATAAGATCATAAAATCGCTTTCCTTCAAAGGCCAGTTCCCTTGCACGTTCCTCTATTATTTCGTCGGCAAGGATTAGCCTTCTAAGCAAATTCTCACCCTCAAGATTTATTACAGATTCTATTTCATTAGTGTAAGGATTATGCATATAGTACTTAGATCCGCCTATATCGATTCCATCATCATCATCGCCAAATCCTACTCTACCACGAACACCCAACTGAGAAACATCTCCATTGTATGAGCCGTCGTTAAGAATTGTCTGACCTAAGAAAACATTTGAGCTCCCCAATACATTCAGGCGGGCATATATTTCAGCCACATAAAGATGAATATCTGCTGCACGGTAAATAATAAAATTTGCATCGTAGTCGACTATGCTTTTAGCTATTGAGTATTTATATACCGCTGTATCTACATCTTTCATCATTTGCTCCACTTTAAAAAAGTTAGATTGCGATTTTTCGTGAAGCATTTCAGTCACATAGGATTTAGATATTTGATATCCACCATTGAAGTAAATATATGAGACTCCATATCCTCTTGAAAAATCACCGGGAGTACCGGGATCAATTAATAGATCATCGTCTTTATTTATATTTATTTCATTCCATATAGTTTCCCATTTATCGACAGCTACACTACTCGGCTTCAATAAGTGTAAATTCTGACCAAAGGGAGAAAATATCTTCTGGAATTCATTGGTTTGCTGAGAAGCCCCGTCAAACCAAATTGTAAAAATATGCTCGTCAGGATCAACATCAACAAAAATATCTTCCCAGCTATTATTCCGAAACTTATTATCAAGTTTATATCTGCTATTATCTCCATCAACATTACTTATATAAAGAATCTTCTCAAAATGATCGAGGGCCTTCATATAGTTCTGATCGTATAAATACATTTCTCCAAGAAGACTATGCATTGAATAATTATTCCATGTAGTAACTTCCCATGTATTATCTCCATTTGTTATGCTGTGATTTACACCAACAGCTTTAAGATTTTCATAAAGATCAACTGTAAAAATATCAATTACCGTTTCAAGATTTACAAAGCTTCTGTTCAGGCTGATAGTATCGTATCTTACTGTATCCCTTATCACTCCGTCAGCACCATATATATAATCAACCGTATCAATAATCTGACCACTATTGACATATTCATTAATTTCCTCTATCGATGTCAGCGATTCATATATATATGGAATTTCACCGTAAATCCTGACTGCATTAAAATATGCCCAGGCACGCATGCATAGTGCTTCACCATATATCCGATCATAATTATTTATTGGAGCGGCAGGGTCTGTCACATCAGGATAATCATGCTTTAATTGTCTGATAAGGCTGTTACTGGCAGCAATTAATTTATAAAAATTATAGGGTGAAGCATATTTATTAGTTTTTGAAATATTGAAATTATTTACTTCAACCAGTTCAGGAGTAGCATTCTCAGTGGTTTTTAATAAGTCAGCTCTAAGTTCGCCAAGAACTAATAGTTGCTCAACAAGATTTTGCTGTAGGGCATACATTCCTAACTCGGCAGCACGATATTCATACCAGGTATCAAAAAGATCATTGGTTTCAACAATCAGTCCCTGTTCAGGATTTATAAATTCTTCACAAGAATTTGTAAATATCAGAGTCGAAAATAAGACAAAAGGAATAAGCCTATTAAAAAGGGATTTCCTCTTATTCCTTTTCATCAGGAAGTTTACAAGACTATTATATATTTTATTAGCAGACATTATCATTAAAGTCCAATTTTAATTCCTATCATAAATTGTTTAGTTGCAGGAGTTGTGCCATAATCTATTCCCTGCTCCATAGTATTGAATGAATGACTGAATTCCGGATCATATCCAAGATAATCCGACCAAGTCATTATATTCTTTGCTGAAATAAAAAATTCTGAATTTCTAAAGACGAGAAACTTTTCATCTAATCTGTATGAAAGGGTAATATCACTCAATCTTAAAAATGAGCCATCCTCAATCCATCTTGAAGAAAAGCCAGAATTACCAATAGGATCATTCCATAATGCTCTTGGAACCTCGGTCTCGTCACCTTCTTGTTGCCAGCGCTTCAAGGTATTCACACTCTGATTCGACAGATCAGTCATTTTCTCATTCTGATATCGCAAATAATTGAAAATCTCATTCCCAACAACAAAATAAAATGAGACATTAAGTGAAATATTCTTGTAATATAACTTGTTGTTCAAACTACCGAAATAATCAGGAATGGGTGAGCCAAGTATTATTTTATCATATTCATTTATGATACCGTCTGGAATATCATCCAGACCCGAAATATCATTATATATAGCATCACCAGCTCCAAATGTCATTTGTTTATCATTTAAGAGATCCCCGGCAGCTTCTTCTGTAGAATATACTCCCATAAATTCATATCCATAAAAACTGTTTATTTCTTCTCCTACGCGTGAAATATATTCACCCCCGGTGAATGAAGTGAATAACTGATCTTCATTTATACTTACAACTTCATTATTCAGAACTGTTAAATTCCCACTTATATCCCATTTAATGGAAGGTGAATTTATAACTCTAGCAAAAGCACTTAGCTCTATTCCTTTATTTAAAATCTCACCTCCGTTTGTTGGCCTGCTTTCATATCCGATATAAGCAGCCTGTGGCTCATAGAAAAATAAATCCTTTGTTTTGTTGGTAAAATATTCAGCAGTTAAGGAGATTCTATTTGCCAGTATGGAAATATCCAGTCCAATATTTGACTGATGACTTTCTTCATGTTTTAAGGCTGTATTTGGAATATTTCCCGGGATTAATGCTGAAGATTCCCTGAAACGCACTTGCATATAATAATCGAGTGCATTAATATTTCCAATATCATCGTTTCCACTTATTCCATAGGAAGCTCTCAAAAACAGATTTTCGAGCCATGAATAGTTTTTCAAAAATGATTCATTTGATAAACGCCAGCCAGCACCAATGGAATAGAAAAATCCAAGTGGCATTTTACCTATATTTAATAATCCTTCCGCATCATCTCCATTTCTGCTTGAGAAATCTAAGGAGTAAGTATTAAATATGGCATATTTATCTAATAACATGTAGTTAACATTTGTGAAAGTCGAAAACTGATTCCATTTTTCCGAATATCCGCCCATCTCTCTTAATCCATTATCCCCACTCTGAAGCTCACTAAATTCATCATTGACAGGAAGATTTTTTGACATTCCCCAATCATTTTCGAAGCTATTTGTATGGATACGAAATCCTGCGCTGGAGCTAATCTCATGAATTGAATTAATCCTTTTATTAAAAGACAGATAATGCTGTGAATAAACTGAAAACAATTGATTCGTATTTCCTTCAGCCAGACTATAGGCAATACCCTCCAAATAATCGGCCATCCCATTATCGGGTCTGAAAATCTCTTCCTTCATATTATTGAAATTTATTCCTATCATGGAATTCCAATTCAAGTCAGGACTTATATTTGCTTCAAGATTTATGGAAGAGATAAAACGATTATTGGTGTTCAGCGATCTGGAGTTTTCGATAACCGATAGAGGATTACTTATGTCAAATTCACTTATGTCGGCAATTGTATTTAAAAGGTTTCCATTGTCATCATAATCGTATGGATACAAAAGAGGAGATTTTAGTAAACTTGTAAGAACCGGGCTGGCTTCCAAGCTAAGAGCTGAAGGTTGCATCAAATAATTGTAATTATTCAGGTTAGCATTTATCTTCATTTCCAACCAGGAATATACTTTTAAGAAAGAAACAAAGCGAATGTTATATCTCGTAAAGTCAGTATTATTGATAACTCCTTTATTGTTCGTATAATCAACTGAAAGGCCATATTTGGAAATTTCATCTCCACCCTTTATCGATAAATTTGCATCCCTATTGGTGGCTATTGAGAAAATTTCGTTTTGCCAATCCGTTTGATGCTGGTAAGGCAAGTATCCCAATTCTCCATCGAGCAAAAACAATCCGGGGTAAAGACTTTCATACTCTTCTTCATACATATTGGAGCTCGCAAGAATTTCATTTGAAAGTGTTTTAAACTGATTGCTATTTAATTGGGGAATAAATTTAGGTTTTAGAGTCATCCCTGACCTTATAGTCAAATCTATTGTAGTTTCCGTAGCCGAAGGATCGAGAGTACTTATAAGGACAACGCCATTAGAGCCATTTATCCCATAATATGCAGTGGATCCTGCATCTTTTAATATAGTAATATCAGAAATGTCGTTTGGATTAAGACTCGATAAAGGATTATAATCATTTCCTTCTATATGAGAATTAAAAATTCCAGGACCCTCAATAGGCATTCCATCTACAATATACAGTGGCTGACTATTTGTATAAATTGATTTTACTCCCCTTAGCATTGTATTAGTCCCGGCACCCGGCATTCCGGAAAGTCTGGTTGATAACAGACCGGGAACCGTTCCCTGAAAATACTCATCTAATGTTTGAACATATTTAAGATGTATATCATCCTCAAGACTCATATGTTTATGAGAAGCAATTATATTTCTCTCTATATAGTCGACGCCTGGTAAATCAATTTTGTCATTACCTGAGCCTAATCCCTTATCAGCAAGATAGATAACCATACTTGTCCTGCCGTTAATAAATACTCTTTTACTTTTATGATTTATTGGATTAATTATCAACCATTCTTGTGTAGTTGGGGAATTTATTCTAAATTTTCCTGTTGAATCAGTGATTACCGGCTGAATATCTTCACCTTCAATGCTAACTGAAACATTTACTATTGGCATTTTGTCTATTGAGAGCAGAACTCCTTCTATCATTATACTGTTGGATAATTGATCCTGACCATAAATATCCTGAGCTGGGATAATGGAAACGAATACAAAAATCAAACATATATTAACAAGCCATTTCATCATAACAAAGACTTTTACTTAAAAGGAACCAGTTCCACAAAATCTATAATCAAACCGTTATCATCATCAATACCAGAGTTAATATACACGAGCTTTACCTTAACATTTTCATAAATACTCACCTCTGTCAGGCAATCAATCTGGTTATAACCTGCATCATTTTTATAAAAATAATCTGTACCTGTTACACTTGGTATTCCGCCGGTAAGGTAACTGAGATCAAATTCTGTAAATCCAAATGGCAGAGTTTGCAATTCATCGTTAATATATACTGAGTAAACACCACCATAACGCGGATTTGACCGCCAGATAAGCTGATATTTTCCTGGAAAAACATTTCGAATATTAAACTCAATACTATATTCTCCATTAAAGTTTTTACCAAAATCCACAAGCAGTACTGAATCATTTGAAGCATTTAACTTAACTTCAAGAAGAGTTGGTTCAAAAGATGTTTCTCCGCTTATCTTAACAACACTGGTATCTTTCCATGCAAAAATCTCCAATCCTTTTGAAACCGCCAGTGATTCCCCTTCTACTCTATACCCCGTGAGGTAAAGAGAATCCGGAACAGAAAATACATCATATTCATACACGATTCCATTACTGCACTGGTATTTAGAAATAGTAGAATAATCAACGATTATACTATCGCCAAGAATATTTTTCAACTTCTCATTATCGAACAAACTTTCATCTACATTGCCATCAAAAATTCCTTGTTTGAGAATAAAAGGTATTAACACGTCCCTTTGCCAGGTTTCAGGTATAATAAAGTTTTCTTCAAGGCCCAAAGAAATTCTCACCGTATTTAAGGCTTCTGCATATTGCTCCTGATTTGGAATGACAACCGTAGCCTCGTAGTCTCTAAATTCCTCGCTTACAGGAAAATATAGAAGTTCAAAAATATTTATATTCACTAATACAGAATCATAAATAATCTCGCCGGCACTGTTGATATCAATAGCCTTACTTAATTCAATGTCTAAATAAACAGAGTCCTGATCGCTTATATAATCGGAAATAATTGGATTAATTCTTTCTAGATACTGGAAAATATTCTCATTTGGAATAGTGGCCCCTTCCAATTCATAATAGATTCCATTTTCGTGCAATTCACTTTGAGCAGTTATCTTAATTCCATTAAACCAATATGCAGAATCTGATTGCTCTATAACTACAAATTTCCCGGATAATGTTTTTAGTTTACTATAATCTTCAATATTCCTTGTAAGAAAAACAGTTTCTGAGATATGACTCAATAAAAGTGTTCCGATCTCTTCAGAGCTTAAATCAAGTGAGTCCAGCCCATCGTTTGAAGGTATAAAAATAGTATATGAATTGCCAGTATTGAAAATTGTATCGAGTTCTTTTTCCATAACAAAATCTACAAATTGGCTGAACTTTTCATTTTCCTTAATGCTATTCCAGATATTTGTTTCTACACTTTCATCAATAATATCATAATGTTCGTCCCATTTATGGCATGTAGAGAAAACCAAGATTGCAAAAATAAGCAATACAAACCTCACCAACTCTTTCATTATGTATACTTTACGAAGACTCATTAATATTAATTTATAGGTTTAAATTCAAATCTGTCACATCTAAACCGTCCTGGAATAAGAGTACTAATTTCTATTAGATGTGTAGAATATTCTTCAAATTCTACAGTTCCAATCAGAAAATTATAATAGTTGTTACTGGGTCTACCTCCAGTGGTCAAATCCAAATTCCCCCCAATTGGTTTACCATCTAAAAAGATTGAAATAGTTGCATTTAAGTCACTAAGTGCATGGGTATTAACATAGAAATTATATTTTCCCGGCAATATTTTTGGAATAGTATAAGAAAATGTAAAATCTCCATCCAGATTGATATAATCGTCATTCCTTGCTCCTGAAATATCATTATCAGATTTTCGATATGTAAGAACATCTGTTCCGGTCCATTTAATAAACTCGAAATTAGCCAGTTGTGTAAATTCCGTTTCGCCAGCAATATTCTTTATATCATTTATTAAAGCTTCGTTATAAAACTGAAGTACTTCAGTGGTCCTTGCAGGAAGAAATAATTCCATCAAATTATTGATAAGATGAATTGAACCATTCTCAGCCTGATGATTACTGCTCTCGTAATTAATACCAATATATTCAATATAAGTAGTATCTTCTGAGCTAAAGATGCTATCAAAAACTTCTACTCCCTCATTTATCTTAATCTCTAAACTATTTCCATCTATTCTCACAGGATAGCTTGCATATGTATTATAATTTGAACTTTTCCCTTCAAAATCATCGAGGTAATAAATTCCTGAAACAATATGGTAGGCTACATATTGATATAAATCATTTGTTGAACTGGTATAATCCGAATTACCGGGACTATACCTGAGTTTTAAGTCTTCTATATTATTGATTCCATCATTATAATATTCATTATTCTTTTCTACCAATAAGGTAAAGCGGCCATCACTCATTAATGTATCACTCAAAGCTGTTAATTCAAGTGCCTCTCTGAATATAGAAAACTCTGTCTGCTTAAGCAACCATTCATAAATAGAATAATTTACAGGAGTTAAAACTTTATCAATTACATGGATATAACCATTGATTAATTCAATATTGGGATCAATAATATATGCCTCTCCGTTCACTTTCATTTTTGAAAGAGCGGTATCGATAGAAATAGTCAGATAATCACCTGTAACGGTAGTATCAGATAAAGATCCGAAAGGAAAATCATTTGTTTCAATTCCTCTGACTACAATATGATATTTTGTCAGTTCATGCATAAACTCTTTATCACTTATGAGCTCATCGATGCTGCTATGATCATTATTTTCTGAAAAATACTCTTCAAATGCAGTATTTGAAGGTAAAAAAAGCGTGAATTTATTCCCATAAGCATTATAGGCCGATAATGATCCTGACAAATCCGTTTCCTCAAGTAATTTTAGATAATATGAATAATGTTCCTGCTGAGATTCCAGATACGAAGTAATTGTCAAATTCTCTTCGGGATAGAAACTTTGATACAATCTATCATCCTCACATGAAGAAAATATAGCAATAAAAGCTATTAAACTATAAAAAAGTAATATCCTAAATGAGATTTTCATTTTTTCAATAATTCATTAATTATATTGTTGATAAAAAGGATTCTGAACTAAATTTGCATTTCTCTCCAGCTCCGTTTCATGAATAGGAAGATACCATCCCATTGGATCAACAAGTTTAGTTGCAAGGATTCTTTTTTGAGTTGCAGGAGCAGATTTAATAAGAATATCTATCAGTTCATCTTTCCTAGCGAAATTATCTCTACGGCCCATTCTCAT
>JAGLSB010000600.1 GCA_023135955.1 Bacteroidales bacterium
TCCAGGTGGCACCACCTTTTGGAAAAGTCGGCGTAAGCCGACTTTTTGCATTAAAGGGTTTATGGCTTGTAAGCTTGCTTACGAAAGCTATAAACCCTTTAATGCATAAAATCGGGAAACGATTTCCAAAATGTGGTTTTTTAAGAAAAACGTCAAGGAATCACCGACTGCAAGGAGGTAATTCCAGGTGGCACCACCTTTAAAATTAAAAGACCCCGTAGAATCAACGTTCTACGGGGTTTTGTTTTTTGTTGTTGACGGAACTGTGGATGGTTTTTGAGATCGAATTGTAATCGCCTTATGGTCTGACACTTACTGAATTGGCGTTTACTCTATTACCCAAATGATAGATCTGCATTAAGTGATACTTTTTACATTTAAAATTATATGAACCATTAGTTGAGGGCAGAAAGCAGATTGAAAGTAATTTGAAAATTGAATAATGGCACCACCTTTAGAAATCTGAATCCCTCATAGTCAGTGACTTGCGGGATTTTTGCATTTAAGGTGTTGACGGAACTGCGGACGGTCTTTGATATCGAAGGTTATACGACTGATAATCAGGCGAATATTTGTTGTGGCTATCGCAAAGAGCTTTAAGATTTAGCAATCTTTGGCCCGAAGTCTAATAACTTTTCCTTTGTCAGAAATGACAAAATCCAGATTTCGTTCCTTTTTTGACTTTATTAATTTTCTGATTGTCAAATCAAGACCTTTAATTATCTTTTCTCTGATATCGTTATCCTTTTTTGTCATTTGCAGCCTTGTTTTTTAATAGCTCAAAGGTACTAATATTTTTGATATCAACATCTTTATCTGTGTATCCCTCAGCGATTAACTCAACATGAAGTCTGGAGTTATTAAAGATCATCCAATAATTACAAACAGGTATATATAATTTGAATAAATTAACTAAACCGGTGTGATACCTTCTTATAATAACAGGCTTTGGAATATTATGTCCACCTTTTAGAAGTCTTTTAATTATTATCCAAGGAACTTTTTAATCAATTTATAAGATTAAATTTGTCCAAGAATTATTATCTTGTAGATGTTAATGCAGGAACAAAGTAAGTATGTAGAGAAAAATCAATCTCATTTATATAAATTTGAAAATAAATTCTTGAATACAATTACAATAAATATAAATCGAATTGAGCATCTTTTAAAGCTATACCGGCTTTCAAAGGAAGATATTTTAATGCATATTAATCAGGGTCGTAAGATACCGGTTTCTGATAAAGACGTATTTAAATCTGAAATTAAAACAAGTTTGTTAAAGAAGATTGATTCTATTTTTAATAAGGGTCTTAACTATTACCTTGATCCTAATCAACCTAAAGCCTTAAAAGAAGAGAGTATATTTTTTAGGAAAGACCAATTTAGTGCAGACTTATCTCTTGGATCCAAGCAGCGTGTTACTCAGTTTGAAGAAGAAAAAATAGAGTTATCAGCACTTGCAAAACTTTCAAATCTTAATTTAGAAAGGATCTTAGAAAATTATTCTATTCAGGATAATCCTAGGGAAGTTGCCTTTTTGCTTAGGGGAAAACTGTATCCGGGAAATGGATTGGGTATTAAGGAGTTTTTAAAAGTATTTATTTCAAAGCTCGCAGATCATAATATTGGGGTCTTTGAATTTGTTGACACACATAATAAAAGGGAAAAGGCCAATATTAATGGATTCTTTCTTAGTCCTAATGCTATTGTTCTAAAGAGAATGCAAAAATCTCTTAAGCGTGAAGTATTTACTTTAGCTCATGAATTAGGGCATTATTTATTGAATGAAGAGGAAATTGATGAAATTGATGAATATTTTATCGAGAATAAATCGATAAACAAGATTGAAAAGTGGTGCAATGAATTTGCATATTATTTTTTAGTAGGAGAATATGACAAATTTATATCAAATCTTGATAAAGCAGTTAGCCAAAACAATTTTCAAGATGATGCTGTTACAAATTTGACCAAGGAAATTCCACTTAGTAAAATTGCTATTTATACCAGACTGGTATTAATAAATAAAATCTCTCAAAAGGATTACAATCTCGTTAAAGATAATATTTACACAGCTTTTAAGGAACGCAAGGAAGCACTCCAATCAAAAAAACAGCTTGATAAGGAGAATGGGATTGTCTTTCAGGCAAGAAATCCGGTTCCCATTATCTCACCATTGCATAAAAAGACTTTGCAATCTGCCTTTTACGAGGGCGTTATTGATGAAAGGGAATTTTGCAGGCGACTGAATATCAAAGCAGAAAAAATTGATAGCTACCTGCAATGAAATTTCTGATCGACACAAATTCACTTTTAATACTGGTTAGGTACTATCTTCCTTTTGATAAGAATGATTCACTAAAAAATTTAATAAAGAATAAAATTTCTATTGGTGAAATTATTCTTTTAGATAGAGTTGTGGAGGAATCAAAATATGTTTCAAAGAGGATTGTTGTCAAAACACTTGAATTTCTTTTAGATAAAAAACTCCAGACAAATACGAATGACTTATTTCCATTTCCCAAGTTCTTCAATATGCTTAAATTGAGTAATTATCTTTATTGACAGCCAAGCCTAAACGATTGATAGGATTCTATTTACTTCTTATCCACTTTCAATTTCACGAATATACTTCTTAAGTTTTGCGAGATTCTGATTGATTTTCTCCAGATTAATAAAGTCCGGATTAAATACAGAACCACACCACTCAATATAAGAATCTCTCTCCTGATGAGTTTTATCCTTCATTATCTCCAAAAAGTTCTTAAAACCATGAATCCCTCCAACATCCTCAGGTGGACAATTACCTTTTCCATCCAAACATATTGGATTTAGTAATTTCTTTCCATCAATCTTTTCTGTTACCTTAATTGTATGCTCCCAATAATCTCCAAAGTCATAAAGATATACTACTGCTTCTTCAGGGAAATCTTTTAACTTATATGACCTTGAATCTCCATATGTAATAAAATCGTAATTATATTCCGGTAAACTGTATTCTATATCATCTATCTTGAAAGAATACAAATGAGAGTTGGTCCAGCCCATTGAGATCTGGATGATGTGATGAAGTTCATTAAGGGATGTGTCTGAGTTTACCTGGATATTTCTCCAGATTTTTGGATTAGTGCCTTTTAGTTCTATTTGTAATTCAAAAATCATTGACTATTTTTCATAAAATACATATATTTGTCACGTAATGCTTAGTAAAGCCTCTTTCA
>JAGLSB010000601.1 GCA_023135955.1 Bacteroidales bacterium
TAAGAGTGAACATTGGGCAAAAAAATAAATTAATTGATTGGATAGCTGTACGACCAGATACATTAATTAACGAAGATATGGTAACCGAATACGAGTTATATGCTTCACCTATAAGGAGTGCACTTTCTAATCCTGGAAAAACCAGCAGAATTAATGTTGGTAATTTTATGTCCAGGCTAATCGTAGAAAATGACTTGTGGAATAAATGGAAAGGGCAGATGCCTGTAATTTATAATATAGAAACATAGTTGAATGAAATCAACAGCTATGAAATATGTTATAATAATTGTTTTCTTACTAGTTCTTATTAGACCAAATGTTTTAAGTCAAACTGAAAATACTCATTCTCAAGATTCAATTTCAATCACATACATTGCAAATGCCGGATTTTTAGTTGAAATGAATGATAAAAAAATAGTATTTGACAGCTTTTTCAAGGAAGGTTTCGATAAATATGATTATCCAGACTCAAATTTGATTTTTCAAATGAAAAACAATCTTCCTCCTTTTAATAATATTGACTATGTATTTGTTTCACATTATCATGCAGATCATGTTGATCCATCATTATTGATAGAACATTTGACTAATAATTCACATACGAGATTATTTTGTCCAAATCAAGTTAAAAATATCTTACAAAAAGATTCTTCTAAATATCGGATTATCAAAGAACAAATAATAACGATGAATCCTGATACAAACTCCTATGAGAAAATTAAGTATAATGATATTACCGTAACCGCTTGTAGGTTATGGCATGGGAAAAAGGAAAATATTGATATTGAAAATGTTGGGTTCATTCTGGAATATAAGAATAAATGTATATTTCATTCAGGTGATGCTACATTGGCTGATTTCGATGGACTTAATGGATATTTAGCAGCTTGTAAAATTGATATTGCAATTTTGCATAATAGCTTTGGTAATATTCAATTTCTTAATAAAACAGATAGTCTGATTGATGCGGATAATAATATTTTCATGCATCTCACTAAAGATTATGCAAATATGTTTTATACATTCTTCACTAAAAAACCTAATGTGATAAATAATCCACATATTTTTCGAGAAGCAATGGAAAGGAAGACGTATTTTTTTAATAATTAGAAAGGTGCTTTGCAAAGAAAGTTGTGCAAAGCATAAAAACTAAAAAAATATAAATGAAAGTTGAAAAAGAGATTATTGATTCTATGAGCAAGAATCCTGATAATTGGGAAGGAGTATTTTATGTTAACAGAAAAGACCCAAGAATAATAGTTCCAAAAATAAATCCATCATTTGGCTGGACTTTAAATCTTGGACACGAGACTACATAAATAGGTATTATTGTGATTATACTGATTATAGTCGTGTTTAGAGTTTTAATTTAAGAAATTATGAAAAGTGAAGTTAAAAAGATGCAATTAGCTGAGATTAATATTGAGTACTTGCTGACTAGTGCAGAGAATAAAGAGACAATTCTTTTTGTTCATGGACTTGGAGCTAATTTAAGCCAGTTTGAGAAGCAACATCAATACTTTCAGGACAGATATAAAACACTTTCTATTAGTCTTAGAGGGCATGGAAATTCATCTTCATCAAGAGAGTTAACGGAATCAGATTTTGAATTATCGCGATTAGCCGATGACATAATTTTGCTTATAGACAGTTTGGGAATTGACAAATTTCATTTTGTCGGAAATTCTATGGGAGGCAATATTGGTTATGAATTGATGAAAACCTGCCCCGATAGATTGTTATCCTTTACTTCTTTTGGAACAACATCTGTATTAAAAAAATCAGGATTTATAATTAGACTTCTGAAGTTTACTTACAAACTTATGAGCATGAAAACGATTGCTAAACTTTCTGGCTCAGCAGGTGTAAATGAGTCTTCAAAAACAAAGATTGTTGAAATGATGTCTCAAGCCAAAAAATCTACTGTATTGAATTTAATACCCTATTTAGGCGACTTTGATTATTTAGAGGTGATAAAACATTCACAAATTAAGGCTCAGATTATCCGGGGCGACAAGGACAAAGAAATAAATAAAGTAATCGAAAGCACAATTGAAACATTTGAACAAAGAGGTGATTTTAGCTTGATTGATTTAGAAAATTCCGGACATTTTGCAAATCTTGACAATCCTGATTTGTTTAATATAACATTAGAAACATTTTTAAATAGTTTGAATGAATAATTTATGGGAGGATTAAAGGCTAAAACAATTACCGGAGCATAACCTAGCTCATTCTTTTAGTCTTTTCAGTTCCGTTTATTGAAAGACAAACAATTATGAGTCAAGTATAACTACAGAGATTAATGTAAATTAAATATACAGCTACTGTAAAATATATTTACACTTATTTTCAGAATTCAGAAGGGGCAGAATTGTATTTATCAGATAATCTATTACTTAGCATAAATGGCAATGTATTTGAAAATAATGGTAATTAGAATCTAAATATCAATAATGCAAATATAACTGATATGAAAAAGTTTATTTCAACAACCCTGATAATTGCCGTATTCGCTACACTTGCTTATAATCAAGACCTAACACAAACCGTAAGAGGCAACATCATTGATGAAGACAGCCGATTGCCGCTCATAGGTGCCACTGTGTCCATTCCCGGATTAGTTCCGATAGTTGGCACAATAACTGATGTTGATGGAAACTTTAGGCTTGAAAATATCCCCATTGGCAGGGTTAATTTACAACTTTCTTATATGGGTTATGAGGTAGTTGCCGTTTCGAATATCGAGGTAAAATCGGCTAAAGAAGTTGTATTAAATTTATCCATGAGGGAATCTGCTTTAGCATTGGATGAAGTAGTAATTACACCAGGACGAAAGAAAGGTGATGCAGTAAATGATTTATCCATACTTAGTTCACGTTCAATTTCTGTTGAAGAAACAAAACGATTTACAGGCGGCATGGACGACCCGGCCCGTATGGTAACCAGTTATGCAGGTGTAACTGCATCTGACGGTGGCAGTGATATTATAGTAAGAGGAAATTCTCCAAAATATATGCAATGGCGCCTTGATGGAGTAGAAATCTCCAGCCCTTATCACATGGACGATCAGAATGCAGCCTATGGTGCATTGACAGCACTTAACAAAAGCTTACTAACATCTTCCGATTTTTATACAGGTGCTTTCTC
>JAGLSB010000602.1 GCA_023135955.1 Bacteroidales bacterium
TGGTGTGCTGATGTGCTGGTGTGCTGGTGCTCTGTTGAGGTGCACGGTCATGCGCCTTTTCTATTGAGTCTCTCAGGTTTTTGCTTCTATATTATTCTCTGATCAGAACAAAAATTCATAACTTAGTATGGAAATTGAAGCATTCTAAGCTTATAAAAGACTTGATTTATGAAAATCTTCCATTCTGAACAAGTAAGGGAAATTGATGCCTATACAATTGAACACGAACCTATCTCTTCTATTGACCTGATGGAGAGGGCTTCTGTGAGTTTTTCAAATTGGTTCTGCAGGAAATTTGATATTTCAAAGGAAGTAATTGTTTTTGCCGGCCCGGGAAATAATGGTGGAGATGGATTAGCTATTGCCAGAATTCTCAGAAGCAGAAATTTTCTTGTCTCAGTTTATTTAATAAAATTAAATGGGAAATTATCATCAGATTGTGAGACGAATATTAAACGATTAAAGTCCGGTACAAATAGTAATTATTCTGTAGTGACAGAGTCAAGTCCGATACCCAAACTTAAAAAAGGGGTTAGGATTATCGATGCAATTTTTGGCTCTGGACTTAGTCGTCCGGTAAATGGTTTTCCTGCTGAAATTATTAAGAACATAAATAAGTCGGTTACAGAGGTCATTTCTGTCGATATTCCATCAGGACTTTTTGGACAGGATAATCGCAAAAATAATCATGAAGCAATAATAAAAGCTGATTATACAATCACATTTGAATTTCCTTTTTTGTCTTTCTTCTTTTATGAAAATAAGTCTTTTGTAGGAAATTGGAAAGTCATCCCAATTGGAATTCATAAGGGTGTTGTTAAGGATACTAAGTCTGCCCATTTTTTGGTGAGTAAAGATTTTGCCAGAGGTCTATTGAAGGACAGAGATAGTTTTTCACATAAAGGAAATTATGGACATGCTTTGATTGTTGCTGGTAGCTACGGAATGATGGGAGCAGCGGTTCTGGCAGTAAAGGCGTGTTTAAGAGGCGGAGTGGGACTGGTAACTTCACATCTGCCTCGTTTTGGTTATGATATTATGCAAAGTTCACTTCCAGAAGCATTAATCTCAATTGATCAATCAGATATAATATTTACCGAAGTTGAACTTACTGAAAAATTTAATGCAATTGGGATAGGGCCTGGACTAAATACTAAATCCAACACTTCAAAGGGAGTTTTAAGACTTCTCTCAAATACCAGGCTTCCCATGATAATTGATGCAGATGCAATAAATATTCTATCGGATAATAAGCAAACCCTAAATAATTTGTCTCCACAAACAATTCTTAGTCCGCATCCTGGCGAATTTGACAGACTTGCAGGGAAGTCAGCTAATGATTATGAAAGACATGAAAAGCAAGTTGAACTTTCGAGAAAATATGGAATAATCATTATTTTAAAAGGAAGATATACAATAATAAGTCTGCAGGACGGCAGTTCATTTATTAACTCAACCGGTAATTCAGGGCTTGCAACTGGTGGTAGTGGTGATGTTCTAACCGGATTAATTACTGCATTATTGGCTCAAAATTACAAACCATCTGATGCGGCAATCCTTGGTGTATATCTGCATGGACTAGCGGCGGATCTTGCTCTTAAGAACCAAAGCCAGGAATCATTACTTCCAAGCGATGTAATTGAAAATTTGGGGAAAGCTTTTACCCTTTTACTTCCTCCTCGTCTAATCCGACATCCTTTTTCGTAAAAAGCCTCCGAATAGCGTCCCTATATCTTTGCATTAAATCTTCAAGACTATTGAAGTCTTCACGATAAAAGATACCAAAACCCTGAGTATATGGAGATGTTTGAAGTAGCAAGTTGTCATTTGCACGGTTAAAGGCTTTCACATGTACTTTACCGTTATTAGTTAATTTGAAATCTATATCGAAGTCCCCAACAATATTGTTCGTATTGGGTGCTCCCAAAAATTGTTCTGTCTGGTCTGCACCAACATCGAGGTTACCATTAATTGTAACTCTGTCATTTAAAATCTGGGTGCTAAGTGCAACCTCTAATTCATTTGAAGAAATTTCATCACCTCTTCTATAATTAAGGCCAAGATCAAAATCGTTACTAATCTGGGATAACCAATTACTTAATTGATTTGAGAATAGTTCACTAGCTGCTGTTCCTGCAACATTGGCTGCATTATAGTCGCCAGTAAGTCTGTCTGATGTCTCAGAATAAAAGCTATTAATTATCAGCAAGGATAAGAATTGTTTTGTTAATTCTTCTTCAGTATTGATACTGTTACTAACTATATTTCTGGTTTCCTGATCGGCAGTAGGTAATATTATATCTGTTTTAATAGTAGGACTCATTAATTTGTCTGTCATTAGAATATGACATTCAACAGGTATTCTTTTTTTAAGTTCCTCCTGCGGTTCAGGGGAAAGCTCATAAACTGAAGTAGACAATGAATATATTGCCTGCAAATCAATTGAAGCATCTGCAGGGTCTCCGTTCCAAATAATACTTCCTCCCTGGTTTACTTTGAACCTTTTATTAATAATATTTTGAAGTGTGAAAAGATAGTCTCCTTCTTCAATAATCAGATCTCCATAAATCTCAAACTTCCCAAGTGTACTTATAGATAGATTCAGATTCCCATTTCCCCTTCCGCGGAGTATATCTCCAACTTTTGGATCAAAAATTAATTGGACTTCAGCCTCTGGAGTAATTTCAAGATTGAAATCCATTGTAAGCCCTTGCATTTGCACCTCATAATTACCATTTTCATCATCAATTTCTTTTGTAATATC
>JAGLSB010000603.1 GCA_023135955.1 Bacteroidales bacterium
TGGATGTATGCCAATTGCAGCGCTACAGCTCAACGGGGTGCCCTTGACTGGCTGCCTAAATTCAGGGATGCCAGCCTGCCGGTATTCAAGGAATTATATCAGAGGGTACGTAGCGGAGAAGAGACCAAGGTTGTGCTGGAAAAGACCGGTCATGTTGATTACAAGGCCCATCTTTCGGCTGAACTGAAGGAGCTTCGGGAATCGGAGATGTGGCAGGCAGGTGCCCAGGTGAGGAGCCTCCGCCCCGATAAAGACTGACACGATCTTTAAAGCATATTGCCAGATATGCTTTTTCTTTTTAAATTTGTGCCGGGCAAGTCTTATACGACCAGCTCCTGCTGAATCCCCCCAGGACCGGAAGGTAGCAAGGGTAGGTGGTTGTAGCGGTGCGATATAAGTCGCTTGCCCTTTTTAAATCTTCAAATTCATTCCAACAAAATATTTGTTCCTTTTCATTCTAACAAATTATAAGTTCTGTATCATTTCGAACTAAGTTATTTTACAATCTGTAAGCAAAATAAAAAAATATGACACAAATGTTAAGTAACAATGCTTTTTAGCATTAAAACCTTTTGTAGATTATGTCATTGTCATAACTTTGTCGCTTAATAATTCAACAAAATGAAATTAGTCCACACCCTTATGGTCCTTTTAATGATTGTCATTCTAAATATGACAAATTGAGGATGGTGTGAATATATAACTATAAAAAAGTTAAGCCATTCTCCAACGAGAGTGGCTTTTTTTGATAATATAAACAATGAAAAACAGACTTAGAAGTCATACAACAACCCAGGGAAGGCGAATGGCAGGTGCCCGAAGTTTGTGGCGTGCAAATGGCATGAAAGAGGATCAAATTGGCAAACCCGTAATAGCTATTGTCAATTCATTTACTCAATTCGTACCGGGTCACACTCATTTGCATAAGATCGGACAAGAAATTAAGTCTGTTTTTGAAGATCATGGATACTTCGCTGCTGAATTCAATACTATTGCAATCGATGACGGAATTGCCATGGGGCATGATGGAATGTTATATTCTCTTCCATCCAGGGATTTAATTGCTGACAGTATTGAATATATGGTAAATGCTCATCAGGCTGACGCTCTTTTTTGTATTAGCAATTGCGATAAAATAACACCGGGAATGTTAATGGCAGCAATGAGGCTCAATATCCCAACAATTTTTGTTTCAGGTGGTCCAATGGAGGCAGGGAATATTGAAGGAAAATACTATGACTTGATTGACGCAATGGTAATGGCAGGTGATGAATCTGTTGACGATAAAAAACTTTCTCTTGTTGAACAAATGGCTTGTCCAACTTGTGGAAGTTGTTCCGGAATGTTTACAGCGAACTCTATGAATTGCTTGAATGAGGCCATTGGATTGGCTTTACCTGGAAACGGGACCTTGCTGGCTACGCATAAAAATCGTGCTGAGTTATTCCCGAAGGCTGCAAAAATCCTTATTGGCAATATTGATAAATATTATTTTGAAGGTGACAATTCAGTTTTACCACGATCAATTGCCAGCCGAAAAGCCTTCATGAACGCTATGCGTCTAGACATTGCAATGGGTGGATCAACAAATACAGTTTTGCACTTACTTGCAATTGCACATGAGGCGGAGGTTCTATTCAATATGAAAGATATTGATGAACTATCAAGAACTACCCCTGTTCTTTGTAAAGTGTCACCAAATTCTCAATATCATATTCAGGATGTTAACAGGGCCGGCGGGATATTAGGGATTCTGGCAGAATTAGACAAAGCTGGATTAATAGATCCTAATGTTCCAAGGGTGGACAATCTGACTCTGAAAGAAGCAATAGAAAAGTATAGTATAATCTCGAATAATACAATTCCCGAAACAGAAATTATATATAGTTCAGCACCAGGAGGAGGACGTAATCTGGAAATGGGATCACAAAATTCAAAATTTAAAGAATTAGATATCGATCGTGAAAAGGGTTGTATCAGAGATAATAAAAATGCTTATAGTCATGATGGCGGACTGGCAATTTTATATGGGAATATTGCAAAAAAGGGATGTATTGTAAAAACAGCCGGCGTTAAAGAAAATGTATTAGTATTTACAGGAAAATCAAAAGTCTATCATTCTCAGGATGAGGCTTGTGATGCAATATTAAGCAATGAAGTAGAAGAGGGAGATATTGTAGTTATTTTATTTGAAGGCCCCAGAGGTGGCCCTGGAATGCAGGAAATGCTTTACCCAACATCATATATCAAAGCAAAAAAACTTGGCGAAAAGACGGCATTACTTACTGATGGAAGATTTTCAGGAGGAACATCCGGACTATCCATTGGTCATGTATCACCAGAAGCTGCTGACAAAGGTAATATAGGACTTTTAAAAGATGGAGATATCATTGAAATAAATATACCTGAACGAAGCATAAATGTTAGGTTAAGCGATAAGGAGTTGACACAAAGAAGGGAAAAGGAAGAGCAGAAAGGAAAAGATGCCTGGAAACCAAAAAACAGGAAAAGATCTGTATCAAATGCTCTAAAGGCATATGCCAGTATGGTAAGTTCGGCCGACCTGGGTGCGGTTAGAATAATTGAAGAATAAATTAATAAGTAATAATAAGTGTTTTCACTGAAAACAGATTTATAATTTAAATTTAGTGTTATGGATACACAAGCTAAAACGAAGGTTGAAGAAAAGAGAAAAACAAAAATCAGGGTTTCCGGAGCAGAAGCAATTGTCCGATCTCTTCTTGAAGAAGGAACAGATCTGATGTTTGGTTATATAGGTGGGGCAATAATGCCTATCTATGATGTTCTTTATAGTTATCAGGATCGACTTCAGCATGTAATGGTACGTCATGAGCAGGGAGCAATGCATGCTGCTCAGGCCTATGCAAGAATTTCAAAAAAGCCAGGCGTTTGTATGTCAACATCCGGACCTGGAGCTACGAATCTAATAACGGGACTAGCAGATGCAATGCTGGATTCTACTCCTATGGTTTGTATTACAGGTCAGGTCGGCTCTGGTTTGTTGGGATCAGATGCTTTTCAGGAAACTGATGTTGTGGGTGTATCTATGCCTGTAACAAAATGGAATTTTCAGATAACCAAAGCTGAAGAAATTCCTGAAGCTGTAGCAAAAGCTTTCTTTATTGCTCGTTCAGGAAGACCCGGGCCTGTTCTTCTGGATATAACAAAGGATGCTCAATTTGCAGAGCTGGATTATTCCTATGAAAAGATTACCCAGATCAGAAGCTATATACCATATCCAAAATTAAACCTAAATGCTGTAAGCCAGGCTGCAGAAATAATTAATGCTGCAAAAAAACCTTTTGTACTGGTTGGGCAAGGAGTCCTTTTATCAGGTGCTCAGAAGGAATTTAAAGAATTTGTGGAAAAAGCAGAAATCCCTGTTGGGAGCACACTATTAGGTTTGTCTGCTTTCCCATCTAACCATAGTTTGTTTACTGGTATGTTAGGGATGCATGGAAACTATGCCCCTAATATTAATACCAATGAATGTGATGTGCTTATTGCTATTGGAATGCGTTTCGATGACCGTGTAACAGGCAACTTAAAGACCTATGCTACTCAGGCAAAAATCATTCATATTGATCTGGATAATGCCGAAATTGATAAAAATGTCAAAACTGATGTTGCAATTGTTGCAGATGCTAAACAGGCATTACAATCTCTAATTCCACTTGTAAATTCTAATACTCATAAAGAGTGGATAGAATCATTTTCAGAATTGCGTAAAGTTGAAATTGAAAAAGTTATTAATAAGGACTGTAATCCCACCTCAGGTGCGATAAAGATGGGAGAAGTAATTAATAAATTATCAGAAAAAACCAATGGAGAAGCTATTATTGTTACTGATGTAGGTCAGCATCAAATGGCATCAGCAAGATATTATCAATTTAATAAGACTCAGAGTCTTGTTACTTCAGGTGGTCTTGGCACAATGGGATTTGGATTACCAGCCTCAGTAGGAGCTCAAATTGCTGCCGGAGATAAACGTGATGTTTATGCATTTATTGGTGATGGTGGATTCCAAATGACAATACAGGAATTAGGCACGATAAGTCAACTTAATCTCAATGTGAAAATTATTCTGCTGAACAATAACTTCCTGGGAATGGTTAGGCAATGGCAAGATATGTTTAATGAAAAAAGATATGCCTACACAGAACTAACAAATCCTGATTTTATAACAATTGCAAAAGGTTTTGGAATTGAGGGAAAAACTATCTCAAACAGGGAAGATATTGATAAAACCCTGAATGACTTAATTACTCATAAAGGACCTTTCCTTCTAGAAGTAAAAGTTGAAAAAGAAGCCAATGTATTCCCTATGGTTCCGGCCGGGGGTACAGTATCTGAAATGATTCTTGAATAGTATAAATAAATAAAATATTCTCATGGAAAAAGAATTCACATTATCCATATTTACGGAAAATAAGATCGGTGTTTTGCAAAGAATTACTGGTATTTTCACGCGCAGACATATTAATATCGACAGTATGATCGCATCAGAATCTGAAGTAAAGGGTGTATACCGTTTTACAATAGTTGTAAATTGCAGTCTCGATCTCATTAAGAAAGTGCATAAGCAAATAGAAAAGCAAATTGGTGTTCTAAAAGCTTTTTATTTTACTAATAAAGAGATTGTTTATCAGGAAATAGCATTATATAAAGTTCCAACAAAATCATTTTCTCATGGAAATGATGTTGAAAATCTTATCAGAAATCATAATGCACATATTCTGACCGTTGAACCTGATTATATCATAATTGAAAAAGCAGGTCATAAGGATGAAACTCAGGAACTGTTCAATAAGTTGCTTCCTTATGGAATTTTGCAATTTGCACGCTCAGGTAGGGTTGCAGTTTCAAAACAGATTAAGGAAATTACTGCATACCTCCGTGACCTTGAAGAAGCAAGTCTTTATTCAGAAAAAGAATTATTACTAAATAATAAATAATTAAAAAATGGCTAAAATAAATTTTGGTGGCGTAGAAGAAAATGTTGTCACACGGGAAGAATTTCCTTTAGAAAAAGCACGCGAAGTTCTTAAAAATGAAACTATTGCTATAATTGGATATGGTGTTCAGGGTCCAGGACAGTCTCTTAATCTTAAAGACAATGGTTTTAATGTAATAATCGGTCAGAGAAAAAATTCCGTTTCCTGGGATAAGGCTATTGCTGATGGTTGGGTAGAAGACGAAACACTCTTTGGAATTGAAGAAGCTTGCGAGAAAGCAACAGTTATTCAATATCTTCTATCCGATGCTGGTCAAATAGCAATGTGGCCAACAATAAAAAAATACCTTACTCCGGGGAAAGCTCTTTATTTCTCTCATGGATTTGGCATTACTTACAAAGAGGAAACAGGAATTATACCACCTGCTGATGTAGATGTAATACTTGTTGCTCCAAAAGGATCAGGTACGTCCTTAAGAAGACTTTTTGTCGCAGGTAAAGGACTTAATTCAAGTTTTGCCATTTTCCAGGATGCTACAGGAAAAGCTAAAGAAAGAGTTATTGCTCTTGGTATTGGAGTAGGTTCAGGTTACCTTTTTGAAACAAATTTCAAAAAAGAAGTTTATAGTGATCTTACCGGCGAAAGAGGTGTGCTTATGGGTGCTATTGCAGGTATAATGGAAGCTCAGTACAACAAACTACGAAGTAAAGGTCATTCACCTTCAGAAGCATTTAACGAAACGGTTGAAGAACTGACTCAAAGTTTACTGCCTCTCGTTGGTGAAAATGGAATGGACTGGATGTATGCAAATTGTAGCGCAACTGCCCAGAGGGGGGCCCTTGACTGGCGTCACCGATTCCGGGATGCTGTTACGCCTCTCTTTGAAGAACTGTATGAAAGCGTTGTCTCCGGAAAGGAGACCCAGATTGTGCTCGAGACCAACATTGAACCTGATTACCGGGAGCGGCTACAAAAGGAACTTGACGGGATAAAAAATTCAGAGATGTGGAGGGCAGGAGAGGCTGTGCGGAAACTCAGGCCTGAGAGAAGGGGGAAACCGGGGGGCGAATAGAATTTCACGCTTCTTTGCCGTAGCAATTTGTTCCCGTAAACATCTGCCTGTAAGATTCTAAGAGATGAGTGAGTTTTCTTTCCGGGATTTTCATGTCACGAAGCCTTTTTTTCATCTCTGAGTCTGTTAACTGGACGTTCAGTCTTCTGTTGGGGATATCTATCTCTATGGTATCCCCATCTTTTATTGCACCGACCGCTCCGCCGTTATAGGCCTCCATTTCAATATGCCCGATGCATGGTCCTGTGGTGGCCCCTGAGAATCTCCCGTCGGTGATTAGGGCGACTCTCGTATACCCGGCCCCCTTAAGTGCATCGGTCGGGGTCAGCATTTCAGGCATCCCCGGCGCCCCTGCCGGCCCTTGGTAGGGTAAGACCACAACATCACCTTCGATAATCCTCTTCTCTCCGATTGCAGTGAGCAGCTCTTTTTCCGTAGGGAACACCTTCGCCGGTCCAGAATGAACCATCATCTCCTTTTCAA
>JAGLSB010000604.1 GCA_023135955.1 Bacteroidales bacterium
TTCCTTTTTGATTTCTTTTTTAATTAGATCAAGATTATATGATACCTGTTCATTATCTTCAGGGCTATTGAGGTTTTTAATTGCAAAGCGGGTTTTATTTATAAGGTCATTCAGTAAATAACTGTCTTTAAAACTTGCATTTCTAAGCAACTTTTCCTCATCGTAATATCTTTTCTGGAAATCATTTTCCATAAACTGATAAGTAGCTAAAGCCTCGTAAGCCCATCGGGCAGTTATAATCTCACCATAGAAAGGGATAGAACTTGGTTTCGAAATCATTGGATTTAGTTTCTCAAATTTGACTATAATTCCTGATAAGATAATTTGAGGAATAACCAAAAAGGGAATAAGAATATATATTGTAACCACTGTTTTGAAACTGTCGGAGATTACTAACCCTAGTAAATTTGAGAATGTCCATGCGCTAAATAAAACAAGCCAATATATCAGATACATTCCCTTTATTCCCATTATACTATTCCCTATCAATACAAATGTTGCTGCTTGAATGGCGGATAACATGAATTGTACAAATACTTTTGAGAATAGATAACTCGACCAGCTTAAATTCAAGAATGCTTCTCGCTTAAGGATTTTTCGATCCTTAATAATTTCTTCAGCACTAACAGTAAGACCCATAAAGATTCCTACTATTACCGACATAAACAGATAGACAGGAAGGTTTGAGTTTCCGGCGAATGTATAACCGAATTTGTTGGTAACGTCAACATTGAAATACCTGATAATAAATGCCAGTAAAACAGCAAGTACAGGAGCCTCAAGGAAATTGATTACCAGGTATTGGGTATCACTTAGCTTCTTGAGGATATCTCTTTTAGCGAAAATCCAGAATTGCTTGAGTCTTTTTGGAATCTTAAATTGAATACCGGGTAAGTCCTTTTTTCCAACTTCAGGAATTATCTCAGTGTCGTCTTTTTTTAGTTTTTCTGAGAATTTGTTCCTCCATTCCGTTGGTGAAATCCTTCTGGCATCTGTAGGTTTCCCATGTTCATCTATTACTGATGCTTCTACAATATTGAATATCTGTTCGGGGTTTACATTACCACATATATGACATTCGCTATCGTTACAGTCTGCATGGTGTACCTTTTCCTTGAAATACATTATTGATTCAACCGGATTTCCGTTATAAATAAGATATCCGCCAGTATCTAAAATTAATAACTTGTCAAACATCTTGAATATATCGGAAGAAGGCTGATGTATGACCACAAAAACAAGTTTTCCTTTTAAGGATAATTCTTTTAGCAAGTCGAGTATATTTTCAGAATCACGACTTGATAAGCCAGATGTTGGCTCATCGAGAAATAATACAGCAGGCTCTCTAATTAATTCAAGTGCAATGTTCAGTCTTTTTCTTTGTCCACCACTAATCTTTTTGTTTAGAGGAGATCCAACAAGAATATCTTGAATTTCAAAAAGACCAAGATTTTTAAGTGTTTTATTTACAACATCAATGAGTTGTTCTTCATTGTAATTATCAAAACAAAGTTTAGCATTATAATACAAGTTTTGATAAACACTCAATTCTTCAATTAATAGATCATCTTGAGAAACATGACCAATAATTCCTTCAATTTCATGTGATTGGTTATGAATACTAAATCCATTAATAGTAACCTCGCCCTTGCTGGGAGGAATTGACCCATTAAGTACATTTAATAATGTTGATTTTCCAGCTCCACTGGCACCCATAATCCCAATAAGCCGACCGGCTTGTTCTGTAAAATTGATATTATGCAATCCGAGTTTGCCATTAGGAAATTGGAACTCAACATTTTTTACATTAAATACAATTTTTGAAAGAATTTTATCTTCTGCAAAACGTCCGACTACATCACCATAATATACAGGTTTAATTATTTGGTTGCGAATTGAAGACCCGGTTGTAAAGGAATATACTTTTTCCTTCACAATTAGTTGACCATTTAAAGAAACCTCATTTGCACCCAGGTATCGGATAAAATACATGTTGGTTGATACAATATGCAAAACTCTGATTTGACCAACTAAGCCCTTAATAATCATATGTTTTGCCTGAAGCTTCTTATAATTATTCTCATTTTCCCCATCAATTATCAGCACTGATTCGGAGTTGGGAACTTTCGAAAATGAGAATAAAACATAATCCTTAATTTGTTTGTGCTCTTCTTCGGAGATGTTGAAAGTGTCAGCAACCATATCAACAAATTCCATTTCTTGCTCAGTTATCTCAGAATTATCGGATTTTACAAACTCCAATAACTGTATTAGTACTATAAATTTTTGAGGCTGCTCAAGTGCATGATTTATTTCGGTGCAGATTTTTAGAACCTTTACTGAACTTGCAGAGATTTGTCTTCTGCGGGAATTCTTATCTTTTTGTTTTTTCTGATATAGATTATAAAAATCATCAAATATTTTTAGATATTCTTTAACTAGTTCTCTATTTAACTGTCTTTTAAGAAAGGATTCAACAACAGTTCGGCGGTCTTCGGTGTTACTTTCAGGCCTGGCAACAATTGCGAATAGTTGCATAAGGGCCTTTAGAATTTGTTCACTCATTGAATGAATTTATTAAATTCAAAATAGTAAATCAATATATACCCCGAATATATAAAATATTCGTTGAAGTTCTATTAATTATTACAGGGTATTCGTTTTAAGTACTAAGACATTATAGATAATTAAGAATAAAAAATATCTTATCTTTCTACTTATCATTCAATCACAACACTTTATTACCACACTTCCACATCATCACATCAATTTACCTCCCCCATAAATATATTATCAAAAATGCTAATGGAACTGTGGAGCCAAGGCCTACCAACAGAGCGCCCCTTTTTTTTATGCCGTTTTTACCTCTTAGGATAAACAAACCCGTAATTGCCATTAATCCGAGTGAAACAGCATAAATATCACTGAACCAGGTCCATAACTTCTTCGGTTTATTATAATGAAGGAAATTAAATTCATATAGTACAGGAACCCGCTTGATCTTAATAAGCTTGCCTTCTCCTGTCTCAAGATTATAACTGATATGACCCTGTTTAAGGTAAATTAATAGTTCATTGTCTGAGGGGAAATAAAAGTTTTTATAACCATCAGGACTTTCATTAAGACTTGCTATCACCTCGAAAATAAAGTTTTTATCAGCATCTTCTTTTGATGTAGTTTTATATTTGAAAGTTTCTGAACGACTTACAATACTAGCGTCACCTGCAGGTTTTCGATGATTTAACACTATCCCGGAAACAGAGTAAATAATGGTCATTCCGAAAAATATATATCCCATATCTCTGTGTAAGATTCTGTTTAACTTACGCCACCTCATTTTTTTGTAGTTGATTATTGGAAAACTATTTTGTCATAATCTTTCATAAAGCCCTTGCCCTTTCTTTATAATCATAGAATAAAGAGTAAGCGACGAAAAATCCTGTGACAATGAATATTCAAAATTAAATTATAGATTTTTCAGAGAAGATGCTACTAAATAATAGACTTTTTCAACTGGATCAGAAGTTTTTTCAAACTCACAGTCCTCTTCTTCATCGTTAACTTGTTCATGTTTGTCTTTTGAACTGGCAATGAATTTATCATCCATAAGAATTATTTTTCCGGTAAATTCAGCTTCAGTCCCTTCCAATCCAATTTCGAATTCTGGGATGTTTTCACCAGTCTCAATTCTAAGCGAAACGCCTTCTTCTACTCCTGCTATAAATAGTTTTTGGCCACCATGTTTGCAAACATGCGTAACAAGACCACTAACTGTAATCAGACTATTTTGATAGGAATCTGCGTTTTTAATGAACTCATCAACACTAATGCTAGTAGTTTCATTTTCAGTAGATTCTGTGTTTTTATCATTAGTATTGCAACTTGCGG
>JAGLSB010000605.1 GCA_023135955.1 Bacteroidales bacterium
AGGTGTAGTAATTTTCAATCTGTACATCCTATCATAAACAAGGAACTCATCAGGAATTGCACGTGTATATGTACCATCCTCAGTTTCAGGGAAAAGGAATTCATTTCCTAATTCGTCTATTATTGAAACAGCACAACCAATAACAGGGTCAAATTCAGGAATATATAGTGAAGTTGAACTTGATATTGTAATGGTCTGCAATGAATCTCCTTTAACAATACTTCCATCAATTGAAATCAGCCCGATCTTTCCCTCAATCTCAGCTTCAAATGGAATCTGGCAACTATTCGCATAGAAAATAAGCATAAGGAAAATACTATAATTCAATAATTGCTTGAGAAAGAATTTCATATTATACAATTTCTTTATTTTAATTGTTTCGCGCATCTACTAGTCGTTTGAATAATTACCTAACTTGAGATGCCACGATAATGTTACAATTGGTCTTGCAAAAATAGATAGCTTATAACCATTTATCTTTCCGTTTTCTGCCTTGTAAAATACAGAATATGCATTTGTCCTTCCAGTAAGATTGTAGACATTAAACATCCAGTAACTATGACCAAATTTTTGAAATTTCAGGTTGCCTTCCAGATTGATAGAGAGATCAACTCTGAAGTAATCAGGAATACGATACTGGTTCCGATCAGAATATAACAACAACTGCTGACCTTGTGAATAGTAAATTGACACAGGTAATGTAACAGGTCTTCCTGAAGAATATACAACATTTGAAGAGAAACTCAATCTACGGTTTACACGATAATTCGAAACGAAATTCATACTATGCGGCCTGTCAAAATTGGAAGGGTAAGCTATACCATTATTAATTCTTTCTACAGCATGAATGCCATTCATCTTAAGAAAAGAACGCGAATATGTGTATGACAACCAGCCGGTTAGGTTCCTTGATGTTTTCTCCAACATGAACTCCACTCCATTCGAGTTCTGTTTACCCTGGATTATCTGTTGTTCAATAGGAACGTTGGAAATAAAATCTGCCCCGTTTTTATAATCCACCACATTATTGATCCATTTTTTATATAACTCAATGGAAAAGGATATTCCTCTGTTCTTAATATCCTGATAATACCCAAGTGATAATTGATCAGAAACAGGAGGTTCTATGTGATAATCGGTAAGTTTCCATTGATCGTTTGGTGAAACAGCAATCGTATTACTTAACAGAAAGATATATTGCTGAAGGCGATTGTATGAGGCCTTGATAGAACTATTCGTTTTAATCAAATAATTTAAACCTAATCTGGGCTCCAAACCAGAATGCCATTTAACAATTTTACCACGATCATAAGTGGAAACTCCTGTTACATTATCTATTGCAAGGGGCATTCCGTCAAAATACTTAATTACTTCCTTCGGCCCTAACTGACTGTAAAAGCTATATCTTAAACCTGCCATGATATCAAGCTTAGGTAAAAGTTTGAATTCATCAGAGATGTAAATTGCATTCTCTAATCCCTGCTCTTCTCCCAGCTTAATTGAAGTTCTTGTTGATTCTTCTCCAAATGGTAATATATCTCCCCGGTTCAGATCATACAAAATGCTATTTGTCCCAAATTCAATCCTATGATTTTCATATTGTAATAGTAGAAAATCAGCCCTAAACTCATTATGTCTAATGTCATAAGCCTGCGAATATGCTTCAGAAATGTTATTCTTATTAGTATTCGAAAACTGATAATTGCTACTTGCGAAAGATATATCTGATGAAAGTGTAGGTGAGTAATTATGTTTCCATGTCAAAGAAGCTCCTGTATTCGAGTAGCTGTAATCATTGATTGACGAAAGGGAAAATTCATCTGAGCTTCTGTAAAAGAATACTTTTACCTGATTATTTTTATTAATCTCAGAGTTTATACCCAATGTTCCGTCATGAAATGATGCTTCACTTTCCCTTATATTAGTGTCCTTCATTCTTTTTAAAAGCCAATCAGAATATGTACTTCTATAACTGGCAACTACTGAAACCTTCTCTTTTATTATTGGTCCCTCAAAAGAGAAATGTCCTGTAATAGGACTAATTCCCCCTTGAGCAAAGAAATTATTCTTATTCCCATTCCTGGTTGAAATCTCAAAAACTGAAGCGATCCGTCCACCATATTTTGTCGGGATATTATTTTTATATAGAGTAAAGTCATTAATAATATCCGGACTGAATGCTGTAAAAAACCCAAACAAATGAGAGGTGTTATAAACTGAAATCTTGTTTATATAAAACATGTTTTGATCAGCAGATCCTCCCCGTACGTTAAAGCCAGAGGATCCCTCACCAACATTCTGCACCCCGGGTAGCATTTGTGCAACTTTAATAACATCCTTTTCTCCCATTACTACAGGAATTTCCTTCATAGATTTAATAGATATTCTATTGAAACCCATTTGCATGCTTTTTACATTATCAAATCGATCATGACTTATGGTGATCTCCTGTAGTTCTATTATTTCATCTTCCAATTCAATTAACAATTCCCCATCAGTAAATACATGGAGTACATAGTGCATTTCTTTCATTGAGATATGATTCACACTAATTCCGTATTCACCTGGAAAAACTCTCAATTCAAAGTCCCCGAATACATCGGTTATCATTCCAATATCAAGCTCCTTTATAAAAATGGTTGCCCCAATCATCCGCTCATTATCCCTCTGATTTATTATTCTTCCTTTAACCACACACTTTTTAGAGTAATCCGTGTTTTGTTTATTACCAATGACTATCAACTGCTCCGTCAATTCTCCCCTTGTCTGTATAAATTTATTATCAGTTCCAGAACCAGTATTATTGTTTCCCAAAGCTTCACGGCCAAGTACTTGCATTTTCTCATATTCAGGTACTTCTGAAACAATCACAGAACCCGGATAAATGAAAATCTGGTTGCCACTGGAATAATAATTAAGTCCATATTTTATCAATTCTGTATCCAATACTTCTTTAAAAGTCATATTGGCTTTTATATCTGCAAATACAATACTGTCAACCCATTCATTCTTATAAAAAAATGTAACATCGCTATTCCTTTCAATCTCCTCAACAAACTCAACTAAGCCTATTTCAGTATAGGCCTGCTTCAAAACGGAATTACTCTGTCCAAATAAGGTATTACTGAGGGAACAGATGATAATGCAGATAACAAGACTCTTCATAATAACATTTGATTTACTGCATTTTCCTCTACTTAAGAAGAAGGGGTTTACTGAATTGAATGATTCCGGACATTTCTGCATCCGTAACTTTTTTCACTCTAAGTTTTTCAGACTTCAAATAAGACAAAATATCTCTTTGAATATTCATTGGGAATAACTTAACAAATGATCTGTTATTTCTAAATTGACCAATTTGCTCATTTATCAATAAGTAATTTTTGTGTTTACTTTCACTATATTTAAAGGAGCTGTAAATCCTTTGGTGTATAGACTCTATACGTGTTTTGTGCCAGTAATATAAACATACTATCTCATCTTCATCAGACACTACCTGAAAATATGCTGGGGCTTCACCATTAAATGAATATTTTCTAAAAAGCATTCCACTAAAACTAAACTCTGTGACAAATTCAATGGCTAATAATGTCGTTATCTGATAATTTTCCAGATCGGATTTTAAAATTAAGGATTGATTATATACATCATATTTTGCAATGATCCCTTTATATTCGATTTCTCGAAATATCAAGTCCGCATTAGAAAATTTGTTTTCAAATAGGAATGGATGGCCTTCGTCCCGATCTTGTCTATACTCATAATAAGAACCATTGATCAGCTGCTGATCTGTACCATATTTTTCATTTGCAAGTTGTTGTATCTCAGTAAAATATTTTTCAGATGAGGGATCCTTAATTTGAGCAAGGCCAGTTGAGAAAATAGTAGAGACGAGAAATAATAATATTATCCTCATTCTCAAAATGTATAAAATTCTTGAAAGGCCAATTTGTTTATAGTTGAGATTTGAACTCAAGCCAAAATTAATCAAGTTTCAGTTTAAACAAGGATAGTAAATACTAATAAGTATAATAAACAGACCTGAATCGGAAATTATTATTTCTTTTTAAGATCCGCTATTTCTTTGTCTTTTTCTGCGAGGTTTTCACCTAGAGTTTTAATTTCATCGTTAAGTAAACCTACACTACCAGTTAATTTTTCTATTTCTTCTTTAAGAATATTTATCTTTTCTGTATAAACGGACTTATAAAATAAGTAAGCTGTAAGAAATCCGATAATTGCGGCGATTACTAAAAGAGCAAATATTTCAATCATTGCCCCTGTTCTTGTTTGTGCTAATATTACTATAATTGACATGATATTTATTTTTTTATTGTTATTTCAGCTCTTCTGTTTTTTGCTCTTCCTTCCACTGTATTATTACTTGCAACAGGATTAGACTCACCCTCAGATTTTATTATTAATCGATCATCATTTATTCCAAGCTTATGAAAGTGTAAGATGACTGAATTTGCTCTTGTAAGCCCAAGCCTATGGTTATACTCTGCAGAGCCCAGGCCATCTGTATAGCCTGTAATTTCAACCGTGGATTCAGTTGCAAAAATCAAATAATCCAGGAAGGCTTCAAACTTTGCATCATTCTGATTATCAGCCATAAAATCTGATTTATTATAATCAAAATAAACTGTAAATTCAGAGGGTAAATCAGGTATTTCGGTCATTAAAGTATCAGAAGATTCTTCAATAACATTTTCCTCAGCAATTGTCAAATCCAGATCAACAGGCTCCTGCCATATTTTTTCCACATAAATATAACTGGAAAATGATGCCCAGATTAAAAATACAAGTAAACCAGAAATCAGTATTCTCATTAATTTGGTAATTAGGTTAATATTCAAGCGATGATTAGCACAAGATAAGCTATTATTTTCAAAATTGTATAATTATTAATGATAAATCCAGGGGCAAGGCATATAAAATCTGTAGATTTTATAGAAGCAATCATAATTTCTCTAGAATTGGATTTTAATTTAAAAACCCTCTTTCTTTTTGCTTCTTTTTCAGAAATACTTCATATAATATTAACTAGATTAATACAACAAGGACTAAAAGTCCGTAGCATACCAACCCAAGGTGAAGTGAAACGCAACCCCTTGTATAGGACGTAATCCAAATGAGAACCTTGAAAGGGTGAAACGTAATGAATTAGAATACCGCCATGTTTATGACGTATTGGGCTTTCAGTCCTTTGAAATCCATACGATTTAACCCGGGATTGTGCTGCGCTTAATCCCGGGTTTTTATGTTTCGGGCTTTCAGCCCTCCTTTGCAGAGTACTCAGCTATATATAATATTAACTACATATAGCAAGGACTGAAAGTCCGAAACATACCAAACCAGGGTTAAGTGAAACGCAACCCTGGGCCTAGGACGTAATGCAAATCAGAAAGGGTTATACATCAATCACGATGTCGCCCAAATTGGGTCACCCCTGCTTTAAGATATTTAAATGCGTTGAC
>JAGLSB010000606.1 GCA_023135955.1 Bacteroidales bacterium
ATGATTTAAAGGAAGATTTTATGGGGGGGTACGATCATGGAACAAACAGTGGTACGGTTCACATTGGTGATCACAATATTGTAAAAGGTGCCAAACTATGGGAATGGGGATCAGGTCCAAGGGGCCAGGCAACTGAAGGACGATTAACAGAAACCAGTGGCCCGTATGTGGAAATAATGGTTGGCGCTTTTTCCGATAACCAGCCGGATTATACATGGATAAGACCGTACGAAGTAAAACGATGGAAGCAATACTGGTACCCGGTAAAGGATATTGAAGGATTTAAAAATGCCAATTTAGATGCTGCAGTCAATCTGGAACAACGCGGGAATAATAAGGTCTTTCTTGGTTATCATTCAACACAAGAAGTAGAAAAAGCACGAATAGTTCTTCGGAATGGAAAGGAAATTATTCTGCAAAAAGAATTGCAAATATCTCCCAAAAAGGCATTTGCTGAATTAATTGAAATTGAAGAAGCTTATAAGTTCACTGATCTCTATACAGAAATAATTAATACTGAAACCGGCAAAATACTTATCTCCTATCAGCCGAAGGAAAAGAAAGGGAAAGATAAATTGCCTCCTGTTGTAAAGAGACCGCCTGTACCTGAAGAGATTGAATCAGTTGAAGAGCTTTATTTGACTGGAAGCAGATTGGAACAGTTTTATAAGAAACCTACTGATTACTATATGGAAGCGTTGAAACGTGACCCTGCTAATATCCGAACCAATACTGCTGTTGGAAATCAGTATTTGAAAAATGGTGATTACAATACTGCACGAAAGTATTTTGCAACTGCAGCAAAACGATTAACAAATGACTATACGAGGCCATCTGACTGTGAGGCTCTTTACTTGCAGGGATTAACATTGAAGGCACTTGAATTGTACGATGAAGCTATTGATACATTGTATCGCGCAACATGGGATTATGCTTATCATTCGGCCGCCTACTTCGAACTGGCTCAGATATCATGTATTTTGGGCGATTTACCTAAGGCCCTTAAACAAATAGACGAATCTCTTTCAAGCAATATGAGAAATAACAGGGCGGTTGGATTGAAAGCTAATATTCAGCGCAGATTGGGAGATTATGCCGGAGCAAGGAAAACTTTGGCAGGAATTCTAAAAGTTGATCCGCTGAATTTCAGAATTGGAAATGAAATCTATTTGATTGAAAAAGAGTCAGGAAATGTGCAGAGAGCAGACGAAGTGCTGGCTTCATTAAGTGAAAAAATGAGAGATTTCGATCAAAATTATATTGAATTAGCTGTTGGTTATTTAAACGAAGGAATGCTAACAGAAGCGGAAGATGTATTGCTTCGTTACAATGGAAATAATCCAATTGCTCAATATTATTTAGGATATATTCATGACAAACTAGGGAATAGGGATCAGGCAAAAAAATATTTTGAAAATGCTCAGGGGCTTTCAGAAGAATATTGTTTTCCATTTCGGCTGGAAACGGTTAAAGTATTGGAAAAAGCCATTGATTATGATGAAAGCGATGGGAAAGCATATTATTACCTTGGAAATATTATGTATAACAAACAAGCTGCTAAGGCTGTTGATTACTGGGAACTTGCCATAAAGAATGAGCCTCAATTATCAATGGCTTACCGAAATTTGGGATGGGGCCACTACCGCCATTATAACGATCTTCAAAAAGCAATTCCTTATTACGAAAAAGCCATTGCGCTTGATAACAGCGATGCTATTTTATTTACAGAACTTGACAATCTTTATGAATTGAACAATAGCCCCATTGAACAAAGGTTGCAGATATTTGAAGGAAATGAGCAGGTTGTCAACGATCGGGACGACGCTTTTGTTCATATGATAACAGTATTAACCCTGGCCGGAAAACCTGAAAAATCGGTTGAATATTTAAAAGATAAGGTATTCAGTTATCGCGAAGGAAATTCCAGGGTACGTGAAGTCATAATCGATGCGCAACTGTCGCTGGGCCTGAGATATATGGCTGATAAAAATTACCAGAAGGCACTTGATCATTTTCTGCTGGCTCAGGTTCCGGATGAAGAAGCCGGTAGCGCCATATCAGGGAATCGGGACATTCAGGTGAATTATTTTATTGGCCGGGCCTACGAAGCATTAGGAATGAACAATAAAGCGAACGACTTTTACAGCTTGGCAACAGAAGCCGAAACTAATAGCAAAACGGGGATAATGAGCTTTTATCAGGGACTTTGTTTTCAGAAGTTAAAGGATAAAAAGAAAGCGTATGAAATTTTTAATGGACTGATTGAAAGTGGGGATAAAATAATTAATAAGAGTGATGAAACGCAGGACGATTTTTTTGCCATATTCGGCGAGAGTGAAACCGAAAATAAAAGAAATTCACGGGCCTTTACTTTAAGGGGGTTAGGTTATAAAGGCATGGGAAAAACAGCTTTGGCTAAAGATGATTTGAAAAAAGCAGTAGATTTGTCGGTGAGTAATTTGTGGGCGAATACTGAATTAAGTGGATTGTAATTATTAAACAGAGGAAAATGAAAAGAAGGAATTCTAAAAAAGAATCGATTGCATTTGGCGGGTTTAGCACGCTATTAAACCCTTCATTATTCGCAGGTATTCTTTCTCGGGAAAATATAGATCACATTAAAGAATGGGGCATTTTAGATGTTACAAAGCCGCCAGACAAGGCTGATAAAACCGGAAATGAAGATTCTACAAAAGCTATCCAGAAAGCGATAGATGACACACGGGATGGGCATATGATCACCTATTTTCCTGCTGGCACATATCTGGTTTCCGATACCTTAATTCTTAACCAGCAAGGAGGTAATAAAGTGAGGGAACGCGAAGTAAAACGGGATGGGAATCCATGCGTGCTATGGAGTGATAACAGAGGTGACAGAGCTAAGATTTTACTATCCGACAATGCTCCCGGATTTAGTGATCAAAAGAAACCAAAGCCTTTTATCTATACCATATCCTTTAAAACTCCTACCAAAATTCTTCAGTTCAAATAATTCAAATTAGATCTTTAATTACACTTTTTTAAAATAAAACCATGAGCATAACAAAAATATTACAACTAAGTGGCATCATTCTGTTGATTATAATACAACAAGTTTCAGCCCAAGAGCAAAAGGGTGATCACCCCAACCTGCTGATTATTCATACCGATGAACACAACTTAAGAACACTGGGTTGCTACCGTGCAACCATGACAGATGAGCAGGCCCATATGTGGGGCAAGGGTGTAGTTGTTGAAACACCAAACATCGACGGTCTGGCTGAAGAAGGATTATTGTGTACCAACTGGTACGCAACATCCCCCGTATGCACACCCTCAAGAGCATCCATGATCAGTGGTCTGTATCCAATAGCAACCGGATCGCATCAAAACAATTTACCCCTGAAGGACGATTTGGTCAGTTTTGCACATATCCTAAAAGAAAATGGTTATGCTACTTCGTATGTCGGGAAATGGCATTTAGACGGATATGCAAAACCGGGTTTTGAACCTGTACGTAATTTTGGATTTGATGATAACCGCTATATGTTTAATCGTGGCCACTGGAAAGTACTTGGTGAAGATGAGACTGGTCCCATGGTTTTGGATAAAATCAGTCCAGAAGGGTGGGCTGTTTTCAATACCAACATAGCCAACGAAAAGTCTTTTGCTACCGATTTTTTGGTCGACCGTACAATTGAGATTATGGACAGAGACAAAGATACCCCATTTTGCGTAATGCTGTCTCTTCCCGATCCACACGGACCAGATAAAGTACGTATACCATACAGCGAAATGTTTATGGATATAAGCTTTAAAGAGCCGGAAAATGCTCATAGTAGTGAGCATGGTCATCCAAAATGGAATAAACCGGATGAGAGCAAAAAAGTAGAAAATTTTCATAAGACAGGTATTGCTCAGTATTTCGGCATGGTAAAATGCATAGATGATAATGTTGGACGAATTATGGACTATTTAAAGGCTGAGGGATTGGATAAAAATACAATTGTTGTTTTTACTTCCGACCACGGTGATTTAATGGGTGAACATGGAAAGTTAAATAAAGGCCTCCCTTATGAAATGTCGGCAAGAGTTGCCTTTTTACTTAAATACCCGGGGCATGTAAAAGCCGGAAAACAAATCCAAAAAGCCTATACCATGGCTGATTTTACGCCTACTATTCTTGGTTTAATGGGGATTAACCATACATCGTATACCTTTCATGGAATGGATGCCTCAAAAGATTTCACAAACAGTAATAGCATGATAATTGATGATAGGATTGTGTACCTGACCAATGCTTTTAGCAGATGGGTGGCTGCTGTCAATAACCGTTACAAACTGGTACTATCACCGGTTGATAAACCCTGGTTATTTGATTTGCAGGAAGACCCCGATGAAATGATTAACTTTTACAATAATCCGAAATACAGCGAGATTGCAAAAAAAATGGAGGATGAACTGTACAGGCAAATGGAACAATATAACGAGCCATTGCTCAAAGAGGGTACTATAATACAGTAATTAATAGCTTATGATTCACAATAAGGTATGAACAGTTTTTTAAATATTCGACTAAATATACTTTTTTTAGCTTGCTTATGTGCCAGTTTCGTAAGTGCAAATAATTCAGCTTTTCAGCCTTTTAGTGCGCAGGGCGATAATTTAATGCATGTAACAACCGCCGACTTTGATGGAGTGGGTGTAAAAGACTTTGTGGTTGCATTAACCGTTTCCGGTAAAGTGATTGCCTTTCAACGTCCTGATTTGATCATTAATCCATTAGCCGACAACCGTTTGTGGGAGTTTCAACCACCAACATCAATGGGAATAAGGATAGTTGCCGATGAGGTGATGGATGATAGTGCAGGCGATGAAGTTATTTTACCCGGAACCGATGGTAATCTGAGAATACTTTCTTCCAAAGGCGATTTGTTGTTGGAAAAAAAGGTTAGTACAGGAACTGTGGCAGAGGGAAACGAACCCATTTGGTACCTCGATTATTTTGCCAGCGGATTATGGTGGGAAATGACCCCCGAAAATTGTGAGGTTCATGCCCAGGGAGTGTACGATGCTCAACAGGAATGGTATGATAAAATTGGAGGACAGGTGGGTTATTGGTAAATGGCATCTTGGTTTAGGCAATGGTAATGTCGACTGGAATGGAAAAGTTGCTCCCGGACCACCAGTGTTTTGAAAGCCTATAAAGGTTTTTTATTGAATTGCGAGTTGGAAGGAATTGACTAAAAACAATGAACAATCAGAATGATATTATTAATATAAAAAGATACATACTATGAATACAAGAAAGAACCTTATACCTATTCTATTGCAATGCATTTTTCTAAGTGTTACTGCTCAGAATAATTCACAAAAGCCAAATTTTGTTATCATTCTTGCCGATGATTTAGGCTATGGCGATGTTGGCTTCACTGGAGGTACACAAATAAAAACTCCACATATCGACGCATTGGCAAAAGCCGGGGTCACATTTACGCAAGGTTATGTTTCTGCCCCTGTGTGCGGACCTTCACGCGCCGGATTAATGACTGGCCGTAATCAGGTGAATTTCGGATTTGATAATAATCCAATTGTAGACTTACCTCAATTCGACCATAACTTTGTGGGATTGCCGGTTGGTGAAGAAACCCTTGCCGACCGATTGGCAGATCTGGGATATGTCAACAGACTGGTTGGTAAGTGGCACCTTGGTGAGGCTGAGCATTTTCATCCACTGAAACGAGGTTTTCATGAGTTTTGGGGCTACCTGGGAGGAGGACATAATTATTTCCCTGCAAAACCGGATGGAGAAGCTTATCCAAACAAAATCATTTGCAACTATAAAAAACCACAACCAATCACTTACATCACCGATGATAAGGGTGATGAGTGTGTTGATTTTATCCGACAACATAAAGATGAGCCATTTTTTCTCTATGCATCTTTTAATGCTCCTCATGCTCCCATGCAAGCTACAAAGGAGGATTTAAAGCTTTTTACTCATATAAAAGATAAGAAACGACGTACCTACTGTGCCATGGTGCATCGATTGGATGTAAATGTTGGGCGAATCATCGATGAACTAAAATCTCAAAAGGTATATGAGAATACAGTCATTGTGTTTCTAAGCGACAATGGCGGACCTTGTAGTAACAATACATCAATAAATGCCCCCCTTAACGGACAAAAAGGGATTCTGCTGGAAGGAGGCATTCGTGTACCTTTTGTAATGTCCTATCCCAATCAGATAGTAGCAGATATTAAGTATAACAATCCGGTTTTGAGCCTTGACCTAACACCTACGTTTGTGGCTCTGGCCGGAGGAGATATTTCACCTGAATCTAAGATTGATGGCGTGAATATATTCCCTTTTATTAATGGTGAAAACAGTGAAAGGCCTCACCCTGAAATGAAATGGCGCTTCACGATCAGTGCAAGTATCCGGGAAGGTGACTGGAAGCTGGTACGACTACCTGACCGCCTGCCAATGTTGTATAATCTGAGCAATGATATTGCGGAGCAAAATAACATAGCCGATGAAAATCGGGATATGGTTGAACGTATGTTGAAGAAACTTGGAGACTGGGATGTGTCCTGCCCTCAGGTCCTGTTTCTGGAAGGCAATCGCTGGAGAAGAGAACAGGTAAACTTATACGATAGAGAATATCAATTATTACAACCCAAATAAAAAACAAAAGATGATAAGGAATATTGCAATACTGGTTTTTCTCATAATTAGCCTCTCTTCTTATGCAGAAAAAAATAAGCCTAACCTGGTTTGGATTTTTGTAGAGGATATGAATGATTGGATGGGCTGTTATGACAACCATACAGTTCCAACCCCAAACATCGACAAACTTGCAGAACAAGGCATTCGTTTTAACCGTGCCTATATGACTGCAGGAGTTTGTTCAGCATCGCGTTCTGCAATCGCCCTTGGAACCATGCAAACTACAATTGGTGTTCATAATCACCGTAGTTCAAGGCAGCGTATTCCTGAAGAAGTATTTCATCTCCCCGAAGATGTAAAAACGGTGTATCAGGTAATGAGAAGCAATGGCTACCATGTTATTAACGCAGGACCCAAAAACGATTTTAACTTTTTATGGCCAACGCAAAGCCAAATGGAACTTGATAAAGCAACGGGTAGATTTGGAGGTGGAGCTTATTACTCTGAGAATAAGGATGAACTACTTTATGACCTTAACAGTAAAATTTGGGGCCATAATCCTGAACTATGGAATAATCGGCCTAAAGATAAACCTGTATTTATTCAATTTCAATTAAAGGGAGGCAAGAACACCGGACGTTATAAAAATGCAAAACCAATCGAAGGCAAAAATGTAAAAACAGACAAGTTTAATGTATTTACAGATACAAGCAATATTGACGTTATGCCCTTTTACCCCGACCTGCCAATTGTTCGAACCGAAATCGCCCATCACTATGATTGCATTCGTCAAACCGATGATG
>JAGLSB010000607.1 GCA_023135955.1 Bacteroidales bacterium
GGCGGATTATGATTTGCCAATTTTCATTGATGCAGAGGATAGCTGGTACCAGAATTTTATTGATCAGGTTGTATATGAAATGCAGGTGAAGTTTAATTCCAGGAAAGCAATTGTTTTTAATACTTATCAGATGTATCGATGGGATAGACTAAACATCTTAAAAAGAGATGTGGATCGGGCAAGAAATGAGAAATTCTTTATAGGTGCTAAGTTTGTCAGAGGTGCTTATATGGAAAGAGAGAGGGAAAGGGCTGCTGAAAAAAATTACAAAGATCCAATTCAGATTGATAAAGAATCGACCAATAAAGATTATAATTTGGCTTTGGAATATTCCCTTAAAAATATTGATATAGTTTCAGTTTTTAATGGGACGCATAATGAGTTCAGTTCAAAATTGATGACAGAAATAATGATAAAACTGGGAATCTCTCCTGATGATGATAGATGTTGGTTCTCACAGCTTTATGGCATGAGTGATAATATTAGTTTTAACCTTGCCCTGGAGGGATTCAATGTGGCGAAATATGTTCCCTATGGTCCGGTTAAGCAAGTATTACCATATCTTACAAGAAGGGCTGAAGAAAATACTTCTGTAAAAGGACAAACAGGAAGGGAGCTGAATTTGATTAAGACAGAGAGAAAAAGGCGTAAGGGAAAGAGTAGTTAGGTTGAGGGGTTACAGGAGTTACGTGGGTTACAACTGAGATGTTTCAGCTTATGATTGGATTAAGTATTCAAGTTAAAACCAGTGCTTTTTTTTAAATATTACAGGATATTCAATATCTTTATAAAAAAACAAACAATGCAATTTGACAATAAAAAAGGTACTTATAGAATATGGTTACAGAAATTTATCACTCCAATAGTTCTAGCTCCTCTAATATTAACCTTTTCTTTTTCAAATTATTTTAATCAGCCTTTTTGGGGGATTGCCCGAGGCTTTTGGATAGTCTTTTTTTGTTTCTTATGGGTATCTGTAATTTTATACCACCGATTAAGTAGTCCTTATTATATTTATTATAGTGATAAAGGAAATAAAATTACAGTAAGATATTTTCCGGTAAAGCCATTTAATCAGAAAAAGAATAGTATTGAGATTCCTAAAAGCAAATTTGTCAAATTTGAAATAGTAAAAGGAAGTACTTATAATTCTCTTGTGTTATATCAGAATTTCAAAAAAGGGATTGGAAAATATCCTCCTATTTCTTTGTCAGCACTGTCAAAAGAAGATTTGAAGGCGCTGAAAGACTCTCTTATACAGTACGTTAAAAAATAATTGACAAAAAGTTTATTTTTGCTAACCGATTTTTAGCAGGTTTTTCCATAAACAAGTACAAGATGTATTATGGAGAATTCGCTGCAATATTTGGTTGCTTTATCTATGGTTCCGTCTATTGGAGCTCTAACAGGGAGAAAGCTAATATCATATTTGGGTAGTGCCGAGGCTGTCTTTAAAGAGAAAAGTCAGGTTTTGCAGAAAATTCCGGGTATTGGTGAGATTTTGTCTGGACGAGCTAAGGCTGGAGGTTATTTAGATCGTGCCGCGAAAGAAATGGAATACTGTAGAAGAAGGGACATCCGGATATTTAGCTGTTACGACAAAGATTACCCTGTTAGACTGAAACAATGCAGCGATTCTCCTCTTGTTATGTATCTAAAAGGTGAGAATGTTTCAAATGCAGATAAAATAATAAGTGTTGTTGGAACGAGAAGAGCTACAAGAGAAGGAATTCAGAATATAAGCACTCTTTTATCTGATATCGCAGAACATTATCCATCTATTATTATAGTGAGCGGCCTTGCCTATGGAATTGATTATAATGCACACCTTTCAGCTTTAAAAAACAGTTTAAAAACAATTGCTGTTCTGGGTCATGGACTTCATACCATCTATCCTGCAGAGAATAAAAATCTTGCCTTTAAAATCATCGAAAACGGATGTATCTTAAGTGATTTTGCGTCAAATATGAATCCGGAAAGAAACAATTTTATTAAGCGTAACAGGATAATCGCCGGATTGGCTGATGCAACAATAGTTGTGGAATCAGGGCCTAAAGGAGGAGCTTTAATAACCGCAGATATAGCCAACTCTTATGACCGTGATGTATTTGCTTATCCGGGTAGGGTAAGCGATGATTATTCGAATGGGTGCAATCGATTAATTAAAGATCATAAGGCAGCAATGATTGAAGGACTTGAAGATTTGGAATATTTATTAAATTGGGAAAGGGGTTCAAATAGGGTTAGTCCTAAACAGAAATTACTTTTTGTAAGTCTTAGTCAGGAAGAAGAGAAAGTAGTCAAAGCATTACAGAGAGAAGAAAGTCTTTCCCGCGACTCTTTGGCACTTATTCTTGGTCTTCCTATCTATAAATTATCAGCCATGTTATTGAAGCTGGAATTTGAGGGTATTATTTCAGTTTTGCCCGGAAATCATTACAGAATGTACAATGGTAAAAAGAGATAAATTTATTTTTTATAATTTATGCTGGAAAACACTATAAATCTTAAGCTTATGTAGCCTTCATCACATGTGATTTTCAAAAGATTCTGTTGTTCATCATGGAATAATTGCTTTTAAATTGTAAAAAGAACTTTGAAAGTTTTTAAGTTTGC
>JAGLSB010000608.1 GCA_023135955.1 Bacteroidales bacterium
CAGTATCATGTTATATAGTAGTAACTAGAACCTAGAAACTATACTTCAACTTCATATACCCCATCGAGTTATCTCCATATTGTCCAAAACGTCCCGCTTCATCACCTGCAAAAATATTTGAGCCAAGCTGAATTGAAAAGCTATCGTCAAAATCATAAGTGATTTTAGGTCTGATAAGTGCATCTTCATTTGTTAGTCCTATATAGGAAAACAATTCAAGGTGTAGAGTTTCACGCAATAAATCTCCCCGGGCTAAAAATGTCATGGTATTTTCCGTTTCGCCTTTTAACATATTCTCATCATAATCCATGATTGCCTCCTGAATAAATTGTGAGCTGAATTTTATACCGGCAATGCTGAAATCCAATCCAACCAGATAATGTAAATAATTTTTCTCCACCAAAGCATCCTCCGCAGTCATATCTTCCGTTTGAAAATATTTACCATTATAATAAGCGGCCTCTCCACGTAATACTATTCCCTTAATCTCTGTACTAAAGGAACCACCACCAAGTGTTAATCTATGGTGTTCTGGCGCAATAGTAAGGCCTGTCAGAACCGGAGCTCCAGTAGACATATCTATCTGCTTGTTAATATGCATAGTAGGATAATCATCCCAGGTGTAACCACCCATAAATTCAAAATCAATTTTAGATGTCAGTGCGGAATATTTCACAAACATTTCACTGTTTTCCAGACTCATTCCGACATCCGATTTTGACCAGTCGAAAGTAGGTGGCGCAAGAAAAACTGGCTGATTGTACCAAATAGATCCTGCTCCCGGAGCTTCAGTTGGAGTAAAATTTGGCAGCCAGATAAATTCGACAGTATTATTACCCAAATAATAATCAAGTCTTACCGCATTTACGCCGATACGTATTTCATCAAAATCGGGCAACAAAAATTCAGATAAATTCAGGGGGGAAACCACATCAGTGATAAATGCCCCATCAGCTTTACCCCATACTACTTGCTGCTTACCAATTCGTAAATCGAAATTATCAAAATACAAATCCAGATAAAGTTCTCTCATTTGTATATTCAAGCTATCTGAATTATACTGATACACTAATGGATTTGCCTTAAAAGCAACCTTATTTCCCATCTTAGTATAGTTTAGATTTAGAGTATTTTGAAGAATGGAAAAACCTCCATCATCAAATAAAACACCCGTATAGTTCCTTGCATATCCTGAAATGTCGGGATTTTGCGCTTTCATATATTGACTTGCTGATAACAGCAATATCAGAATTAGTCCTTTAGTTTTCATTTTATCTATTCTTAAAACGTTAAAATCATAAACTACAATCCTCTCATCATCATTCTTTCAGAGAATTTTGCAGCAGAAATACTTGTGTTTATTTCAACATTTTTTAATGAAATAATTGTTTTATGATTTTTTTGAACATTTTTCATTTCAGAATTTGTAATAACCCAGATATCTGAAATTTTCTTTACATCCTTTATGGATAAAGTTTTCAAGAGGTCTTCATCTTCATCGTAAAACTCTTTTTTTACACCTATAAAATTTGCTTTATTCACCCATACCAGAGTTTTTGAATACATATAATCTTCATCTACGGGGATGCTTTCAACAACATAGCATTCTTTACCTTCAATTGTTTCTTCTCGTAATAATTTATGCGTGTCATCTTCAAGTTTGCGATCACCAAGATCATCGTAAGTGAAGTCAGAACCCATAAAATAATCAGATTTACTATCGCTGGAAATTCTCTTAGTCTTCTTTAAAGCGGGAAGATAAATCCACTGGTCATCACTTTGATCTGAATCATATGCCCAGCTCATAAAAGAAGTGTTTTTTACATCGGCTGGAGAAAGAAAAAACATAATGCTCTTTTCAACATCTCCCATATCCATTGTAAACTGCTTAATTTCTCTAACTCTTTGACTTCCGCTTCTATTAATAAGCGTCATTGAAAGGTCAGAGGTCTGATCATTACCTGTTGCACGATTATAGACTTTCTCTATAATTTGCTTACCTGTTAAACTCTGACTCAAAGCCTCTGGGCTGAGTCCAATTGCAAACATAATTGCAATTATTGCTGTTGTGATTTTTAAATTTTTCATTCTTTTTATTATTTATTTTTAACTTTTTATTTATTCACTCTTCATCACCCCTCCCTTCCCGATGGCTATCGGGACTCCCCTAAAGGAGAGGGAATGTTTTCCTTTAATTGATTAACTTCCGTTAAAACTCTTGCCTCCACCCTTTAGGGGGATCCCGATGTACATCGGGAGGTGGGGGTATTATTTCTTAAAATAGATATTTGACATTTTCAATAGAACAAGCATTATAGTAACTGTACCGACAAAGCTTGTAAACATATTAAGTGATACTAATGCACCCAGTTCTCTGTTTGGTGGAAATACTGAAAAAAGTAAAACCAAAAAACCTGCTATTACGATAATAGCATTATAGCTGATTGCCCTGCCCGCATGAGCCATTGTTTTCTGTGCTACAACCAATTTATCATCTGATTTTGATGCATTATAGCGGTATTGCTCAATAAAATGAACGGCATAATCAATACCAATCCCAATTGCAATGCTCGAAAGTAGAGCTGTTGTTGTATTTAATGGTATATTCAGAAAGCCCATTATTCCAAAACTTATTAATGCTGTAATGGTGATGGGAACGGCTCCTATTAATCCAAGCCTCCAGTTTTTGAACATCAGAGACAGAAGAACAATGACGATTAATAATGAAAGTATTAAGCTCTTTATTTGCCCCTCTAAAATTAAGTCGCCAAATATCAATCCTTTATAACCACTTCCTGCATAATTTAAATTAACTCCATATTTTGAAAATTCATCTTCATAGGAATCAATTAAGTCGATAGCAGAATTTAAAGCTTTTGAGTTATCACTTTTTAGCTGGAAAGTAACATTCATCTTAGCATAATCGTAATCAACTACTTTATTCAGGTTTTCAGGATCACCCGACATTTCATAGAGTAATAAATACTGAGCTATCATATCCTGATCGTCAGGTATAGTATTGAATTCTTCCTTATCAGCATTCATAACCTTGTTCATCCTCTTTATATAATCGGTAAGAGAAAAAGAATTTCCAACAAGGTCAAGATCGCTTACCAGTTGACTTTGCATCTTATCTGCCAATTTCAATACATCCGGGCTTTTAAAAACATCATTCACACCCTCTGAATCCAAAATCAGATTAATAGATGTTGTTCCTCCAAAGTTCTCATTTACAAATTTATCGGTAAGTACGATATCACTATCTTTTTCGAATTTATCAAGGAAACTGGAATTGATCCAAATTTTCTGCATTCCTACTAAAGATATAGCAACAATTGCAATCGTTAAAAATATTGAAGCAGACTTTCGTTTTAATATTGCTGCAGCAAAATTAAAAGCAAGACCAGAATCTTTATTACTTTCATTATTAGCAGTTTTTTTAACTTTAGGTAAACCAAAAATCATAATACCTGCTGGTATTAGCACTAAAGAGAATACCATTGCCATCAATACTCCAAAAGCTGT
>JAGLSB010000609.1 GCA_023135955.1 Bacteroidales bacterium
TAGTTCATATTTAAAAATTTCAAATGTTGAAAAAAAATCTTGTTCCAATTTTCTGTATTATACTAATGGCATCTTGTCAAATTAACCAACATGGTGTGCTATTGCTTCACTTAGAGAATTAGGTATTGGTTAGTTTGAACGATAAGTTTTAATATAGTTCTCTTTTGGAAAAATCATCACATAATGTGATGTTTATTTTATTTGCAAAACACAATAAAGGTTAAGAATATTTTTATTATAACTTGCATTTCGGTTTTTTCAATTTAAATATTAAAAAAATGAAAAAATTTACAATTCTATTTTTGATGCCTCTTATAGTCTTTTTTTCAGGATGTAGGCAAAAACACAAACAACAACCTAACATTATTTACATTTTGGCTGATGATTTGGGTTGGGGAGATTTAAGTTTTTTGGGACAAAAGTCTTTTGAAACACCGAATATAGACAAATTAGCAGCGGATGGTCTATTTATGTCAAATTACTATACGGGTTCTACCGTATGTGCTCCTTCTCGTGCTGCCCTTTTAACAGGAAAACATACCGGACACACCACGATACGGACCAATAGTCGATATATACAGATAGCTCCGGATGAAATGACCATACCTAAGATGTTAAAAAGCGTAGGCTATAAAACCGGCTGTATTGGAAAATGGGGAGTAGGCGACCCTGTTTCTGTAAATGACCCACGTAATCAGGGATTTGATTATTTCTATGGCTATGTAAATATGTGGCATGCACATAATTTCTACCCTGAATTTTTATATCGAAACGTAGAAAAAGTGAAACTGAGGAATAAGCTAAGATTAAATAAGGATGGTAGCAATCCGTGGGCGCACATGCCGGAAGGAGCCGGTGTAGCAGATGTAAGGGTCGATTATGTCCCTTTCCTTTTTGATAAAGAAGCCCTTAATTTTATTGAACAAAATAAAAAAAATCCATTCTTTCTGTACCTCACATATAATACGCCACATGCCAATAATGAAAATAAGAAAAACGGTAGTGAAGTACCCTCTTACGGAGAATTTTCAGAAAAAGATTGGCCTGATGTAGAAAAGGGGTTTGCTAAAATGATAACAAACTTAGACAATTCGGTGGGCATGATTGTGAAAAAACTGCAAGAATCGGGTATAGAAGATAATACACTTATTATGTTCAGTTCAGATAACGGACCTCATCAAGAAGGTGGCCATATTATGGAATATTTTAACAGCAATGGAGATTTACGTGGAAAGAAACGTGATTTTTATGACGGAGGAGTAAGGACACCGTTTATTGTTAAATGGAAAGATCAAATAAAAGCAGGTAGAACAAGCAATCATTTATCTGCCTTTTGGGATGTGTTGCCTACCCTTTGCGAAATTGTAGGAGAGGAAACACCGCAAAATATCGACGGGGTTTCTTTTTTGCCGACATTGTTAGATAATGGAACTCAAAAACAACATGACTATTTATATTGGGAATTCTTTAAGCACGGCGGCAAACAAGCTATTGTGAGGGATAACTGGAAAGCGGTAAGGCTTCATTTACAAAATCCTGAAAAAACCAAACTGGAATTATATGATTTAAAAAATGATATTTCTGAAGTAAATGATATTTCAGCAAAACATCCTGAGATTGTAAAACAGATGGAAGAATTGTTTAAGCAAGCCCGGACAGAATACCCTGAAGCTTCTTTGTTCCAAAAAAGCGAAGGTATGGGATTGTCAGATTCGCATATGAAGAAAAATTAGAACGGAACTTTACTAAATTATATGAATGTGAAAAC